>JBAYCP010000098.1:0-4297 GCA_041668665.1 Bacilli bacterium
AAACCTTGCAGCATTAATGACCACCATTCTTGCTGAAGCTAAAATTGCACCAACTCCAGCAGAGACATCGAAAATTGTGGCACAAGTAGCTTTGCGGGGTGCACGAGGCAATTCAGGAATCATTTTTGCGCAGTATCTTGCTGGTTTTTCCATGGGGTTAAATGGTGATCTTGCCATATCGATGGCACAGTTTTCTACTTTAGTCAAGCAAGCAGCTCAGTCTGCAAGAAGTGCCATCGCTGAACCAGTCGAAGGTACCATTATTACGGTGATGAGGGAGTGGGCAGAGGCCATTGAATCCCTTCATAGTACATCCGAGGATTTCTTAGATCTATTGAATCGTGCCTATGAACATGCAAAAACAGCGTTAAAAAGTACGACCGGACGTTTGAAAGAATTAAAAAATGCAAATGTGGTGGATGCTGGAGCAAAAGGATTCGTACATTTTATTGAAGGGTTTGCTAGATTTCTAAAAACAGGAGTATTTCATCGCCCCATTCTTCAGGCAGAAGAGATCTTTGTTCAAGAAGATCACTTAGAAGCACCTGAGTCCTTACGTTATTGTACAGAAGCGTTAGTATCAGGTAAAAATCTACAATTGGATGCATTAAGGCAAGACTTGAAGGGATATGGAGATTCCATCATTCTTGCGGGGAACAATAATATGGTAAGGCTTCATCTGCACACGGATCGTCCCGCCGATGTATTTGTTTCCTTGAGAAAGCATGGTGATGTCATTCAACAAAAGGTTGATGATATGAAAAAACAATATGAAGCTGCTCATCAAAGAAAATATCCTTATGCGATTTTGACAGACTCGGTGGCGGATCTTCCTCCAGAATTTGTAGAAGAACATCAAGTATATGTTATTCCTATGCAAATTCTATTTGCCAACAATACATTTTATGACAAGTTAACCATTGATTCCGAACGTTTTTATCAATGGATGGATCAAACCGATCATTATCCCTCGTCAGCCATGCCCGCTCCCGCCACGGTGGAAAATATGATATCCTTTTTGCTCACGCATTATGAAGGGATTGTAGCTATCACGGTCTCGCAAGCAATGAGTGGCACTTACAATGTTTTTGAAAAAGCAATAAATAAAATTCAAAATATCACCCCTAAACCAGTATACCTTGTCAATTCTAAACAGAATTCTGGTGCACAAGGGCTTGTCGTGATGAAAGCTGCTGAAGCTCTTGCAAATGGAGCAAATTTAGAAGAAGTGCGAAACATCGCTCAACAAGCTGCCGACAACGCAAAAATACTTGTTAGTGTGCCAACTTTACGCTATATGGTTCGCTCAGGACGTGTTAGCAAAGTGACTGGATTTATAGGGAAAATAATGAATTTAAAACCTGTAATCTCCATTGACTCTGAGGGACAAGGCATTATTTTTGAAAAAGCATTTACAATTCGTGGCAATACCAAAAAGATTTTTAAAGAGGTGGAAAGAATATCGTCCCAAAATGGGATAGAGCATTATGCAATCCTACACGCAAATAATTCTAAGCGAGCTGGAGAATATGCGGCCAGAGCAAAAAGCATTTTAGGGTTTGATCCACTTTTCCTTTCTGATATTTCTTCTGTCGTTGCTTTAAATGCAGGGATTGGTTCTGTTGCAATTGCGGTACTCCAAACAAACAAGGAGGGGTAAATATGAACGAATTATTTCTTTACTCGGGGTTGTTGTTAATCGTCTTTTTTTCACTGCTATTTGTTATCGCTCAAATTATTCAAAATAATTCGATTGTGGACTGGTTTTGGGGTATTGGTTTTGTTTTAGTCGCTTGGTTTGATTTCTTCTATGTTTGGATACGTTCGGGGATCTTTTATCTAGGGCTTTTTACTCTCGTACTCTTAGTGACATTATGGGGATTACGGTTATTTTTCTATATTGCACGCCGAAACATGAAGAAACCAGAGGATTTTCGATATGTTAATATGAGAAAAAAATGGGGCAATCGTTTTCCTCGGCTCAAAGCTTTTGGTCAGGTCTTTATGCTCCAAGCGCTCTTCTTGTTTGTTGTTGTGTCTGCGGTTACTTTGGCGCACGCCAATCCCTTATCGGTAGTTGGTACGAGTGGAATTGTTGGTGCTGTTGTAGGGATTATCGTATGGATTACTGGGTTTATTTTTGAAAGTTTTGGCGATGCTCAATTACGTGCTTTTTTAGCGGATCCCACGAATCGAGGAAAAATTATGAAATCGGGATTATGGAAATATACGAGGCATCCAAATTATTTTGGAGAAGCCACGATGTGGTGGGGGATCTTTATAATTGCTGCTTCAATTAGTGGTCCCCTTACCTGGATAGGATTAATTAGTCCCCTTACAATATCTTACTTACTCCTTTTCGTTTCAGGGGTGCCACTATTGGAAAAACACTACAAAGATAATGTAGAATTTCAAAAATACGCCGAAGTTACTAGTATCTTTTTCCCACTCCCTCCCAAAAAACGCCCTTAATTTATAGATATTTAATCATCCAATCATTCAAAATGAGAGAAAGCCATTTGTAATTAATACAAATGGCTTGTTTTCATATATTTGGAGCGCTACAATAAAAATAAAGGAAAACAAGCCATTCGAATATGCTTGTTTTAAATATATGACCGAAATCATCGGTCCAGGAGGATTTTTATGAAAGCCTTCGCACTTACTAAGACAAAAATCATCTCTACGATTGTTGTCGTTTTTTTGCTGATTGTTGGGATAACAACAATCGGGACATATAATTCGATGATTCGAGATGAAGCTTTGGCAGAAGAACAATATACAGGAATTGGTCGAGTGTTGGATCAACGGTCCAACACCCTAACACTGCTCGCTAATGCAATTGTTGGGCTGCAAACTCATGAAGCAGATATCTATAATGCTCTCTTTGATGCACGTGCAGCATATGCTTCGGCCCGAGCTTCCAATGACACTGAAGGTATGATGCAAGCAGATGCTGACTTGACATCCGCCCTTCAAGCATTATTACTTGCAGTTGTTGAAGATAATGGAGTAAATTTAAATTCTGCGGCGGCCTACAATACTTATATGGTTAGTGTCATTTCGCTCGAATATGAGCTAAGTGCTGCTCGCGTGGATTACAATAGCTCCGTTCGTCAATACAATACCAATTTGCGTCTGTTTCCAAATCTTATTGTAGCTTCTCTTTTCCGTTTTGAAGAAAAGAATTTATGGGAGAATCCAGATGGAACGGGCGAAATTCCAGATATAAACTTTGTTGGGATCGGGGATGAATAGACTTTTTCGCCGCCTCTTTCGCTTGTTCTTGGCAATACTCATCCTTGGGGGAGGGGGCTACCTCCTCTATGATCAAGTTTTTCGCCCTGAATCCGATTTGCGCCCGACCCAAGCGTATTATGTCAATGACTTTGCGGGGGTTCTTGAACCTGCTGTCGAGTCAACGATTATTCGCGAGGGAGATCGGTTGTATCAAGAAACTGCTGAAGAGGAACATGGTGGAGCTCAAGTTGTCTTTATTACGATTTCCTTTGAACTTGAATCCGAACTTGCACAATATGATAAAGTTGAATTATTCCGGAAATGGCAAATCGGCGATAATAATATGGGGTTGCTGGTTTTGATGTTTTTTCAAGAGACCGACAACGGTTTAACTTTTTATGAAATTCAAACCGCAACTGGATATTGGCTTTCCGTATATTTAACACCTATTGAAACTTCCAACATTATTGACAATACTTTGTTTGAGACCGATGATTTATCAATGGGGCTCATTCATATGTATTATGAATTTTTAAGTGTCATTTATGTAGATGCTTATGGCTATTCTTCGTTTAATTATGATATGGAAGACTATCGGGATTATTTAGATACTTTTGTTCCTGAGGAAGATTTACTCACGGAAATTTCCTCTACCTGGCTTTGGTATTTGTTCTCACCCTTTGGTTCCTTAGAAGGAAAGTTGTTTTCTGGAGGTGCGATGCTTATACTAATACTTATGTTAGGCGGATTTGCAGTACGTGTTGGCGGGGGAGGAAGCACGGGGGGAGCTGGAGTATTTCGCCGCCGCCGATAGAGATGGAGGTCGAATATGAAAACACAAAATAATGATACACTGAGCACTTTGACGCTTGCTCAATTAGGCGAGCTTTTTCCCATACACCTACAATCTTATTCACGTCATTGGCCACGACGTTATTGGGCAGAACAAAAACGAATAACAAAAGCGATTGGCAGTGCCATCGTTCGCATCTCCCACTATGGCAGTACATCGGTTCCGGGTTTAATGGCAAAGCCAACCATTGATATTTTACTTGAA
>JBAYCP010000099.1:0-4282 GCA_041668665.1 Bacilli bacterium
CCCAATTCAAATCGTGAACAAGGTCTTCAAGAGTACCTTGAATTAAAGAATGAATTTCAGTTTGAATTTGCATTCGAAAAGCTGCTTATCAAACAGGGAATTAGTTTGGACAAAAAAAGTCTCGTATGAGACTTTTTTTATTCCACCAATTGAACTTTCACTACTCCAGGAACCTCATCGATTAAAATTAATTCCACACCATCAGAAATGGTGTTATCGATAAGGGAACACCCCACACAAGCACCTTGCATTCTTAAGAACACTACGCCATCTTCAAATTTAACAAACTCTACATCGCCACCATCCCGTTGGAGGAATGGTCGAATTTTTTCTAAGGTATCTCTGATTTGTTCGTCAATGCTATTCACGGTATTCTCCCTTTCAGTTAATTAAGACAAGAACTTGATACAAGACAAATGCAACAATTCCTCCGAGTATGGCCCCGGTAAGCACTTCCATCGCTTTATGACCAAGTACATCCTTCATCTTAGTAAGATACAATGGCGAGTCACTTAATTCAACTTCTTTGCTCTGTAAATCATCAATTAATTGACGAGTAATTTGAATATTTTTTCCCGCATAATAGCGTACGTTCATCGCATCGTACATAATAATGGAGGCAAAAACGACAGCAATTGCGAAGGAAGTGGAATTTATTCCTTCTACCAACGCCACTCCAATTACGAGTGCCATAACAGCAGAAGCATGAGAACTTGGGAACCCACCGCTTGCAAAGAAATAGTGCCATTCCCATTTCCATTTACCGGTTTTCCTTGACAGTATGATTAGCTTCAGTACCTGAGCAAGAGTATGAGCAACAAAAGAAGCAATGATCACATACAGGCTTCGGAAGATCTCTGGCATACTATCACTCCGATCTCAATGTTTAATAATTATATCATCTTGAGAAACTACCGTAAAGCGTATATAATCTAATCGTTGGTGATCATGAATGTCAAATTATCAAGTCGGTGAAATTGTAACAGGAATTGTGACAGGACTTCAACCATATGGTGCATTTGTGACACTGGATGATGGTACGGTTGGACTCATTCATATTTCTGAAATTTCTGAGCGTTTCGTTCGAAATGTTGAAGACTATTTGCGTCTTGGCGACCGCGTGGCAGTTCGCCTTTTAGCGTTTGAAGAAGAGAGTACCCATGCAAAATTAAGTTTAAAGCAATCCACGGTGCTTTCTGGTCCTATCCGAAGAGAAATTCCCGTTACATGGCGTCAGCGAAAACAAACAATTAAAAAGTATGAGCAACAATTTCCTGCTTTATCAAGTCGAACCCAAGAAATTCTCGATGCTCAATCCCATGCAAAGGAGGAGATTTCATTGTTAACTCTGCACTGGCAAGATTCAAAATTAACGAAACCATTCGCTTTTTACCAAGAACAAATTCGTCATATTCATCAATCCATATTGGATCAAACGGCGCAAGGAGCTGATTTTCTTGGGTGGTACCAACTTCCCAAGACCTTATCTTTTAAAGAATTACAACGTATCGAAACGGTGGCTCAGAATGTCCGTTTGTATGCAGATACTTTGGTGGTGTGTGGAATCGGTGGCTCATATCTCTCAACGCCAGCAGTTCTAGAGATGCATAATGGGTTATATCCAAAGAAAAAGATTGACATTATCTATCTTGGGAACACCTTATCTCCTGTCTATACTTCCCAAGTCTTGGAACTTCTGAAAGATCGAAGCTTTGCCATCAATGTCATTTCAAAATCCGGAACTACCATTGAAAGCGCCATAGGGTTCCGATTGTTAAAAGAAGAGTTGGAACGTCGCTATAGTTCCGAGGAAGTTATGCAACGTATCCTTGTTACTACCGATGAAAAACGCGGCGTTTTACACGATATTTCTGTTAAAAATGATTATACTTCTTTTGTTATTCCAGATAATGTTGGAGGTAGATATTCGGTGTTTACCCCAGTTGGATTACTCCCACTTGCAGTGTCAGGAATTGATATTTTTGAATTCATTGAGGGGGCAAGAATCGCCCTAAATGATTGCAGTTCACCGGATTTAAGTATTAACCAGGCCTATCGTTATAGTGTTTGGCGTCATCAAATGATGGAACAAGGCAAACACATTGAATTACTCGTCAGCTATGAACCTCAATTCCGTATGTTCGCAGAATGGTGGAAACAATTGTTCGGAGAATCAGAAGGAAAAGAAGGGAAAGGTATTTTTCCAGCAAGCGCAATTTATACAACTGATCTACACTCGCTGGGTCAGTATGTTCAAGAAGGTACAAGGCAGATTATTGAAACCACGCTTCAAGTACGTAATTATTCATTGAATGTTGAAGTTCCACATGTTGCCAATAATTATGATGGACTTAATTATCTAGCTGGCAATATGCTTTCTGACATCAACGATAAGGCAATGAGAGGAACGATTGATGCCCATGCAAAAGAAGGAAATGTTCCCAATTTGCTAATAGAACTCAATGACACAAGCGCTAAATCCATCGGATATCTATTGCAATTTATGATGATTTCTTGTGCAGTTTCGGCCTATTTACTGGGTGTCAATCCTTTTAACCAGCCAGGGGTTGAAGTCTATAAACGCAACATGTTTAAACTATTGGGGAAATAGCATCTCTCCAGTAAATTTAAGTTGACTATAAAAACATAAAATGATATATTATTAAAGCGCTACGTGGATGAAAAGGATGCTTAGCTCAGCTGGGAGAGCATCGCCCTTACAAGGCGAGGGTCGGCGGTTCGAACCCGTCAGCATCCACCAGTTACTCTTGTGGAGGGGTAGCGAAGTGGCCAAACGCAGATGACTGTAAATCATTTCCCATCGGGTTCGGCGGTTCAAATCCGTCCCCCTCCACCATTTCTTGGGGTATCGCCAAGCGGTAAGGCTCCAGACTCTGAATCTGGCATCACCCTGGTTCGAATCCAGGTACCCCAGCCAAATCGTATTGCTTTATCCTAACGGATGGAATCCATCTTGATACCGCACTTGGGGTATAGCCAAGCGGTAAGGCACTAGACTTTGACTCTAGCATCTCCCTGGTTCGAATCCAGGTACCCCAGCCAATTTTGACCCGCTAGCTCAGTTGGTAGAGCACGTGACTTTTAATCACGGGGTCGGGAGTTCGAGCCTCCCGCGGGTCACCATTCTTATTCTTAGGGATGCCCAGATGGCGGAACAGGTAGACGCACAGGACTTAAAATCCTGAGGGCTGAGAGGCCCGTGCCAGTTCGATTCTGGTTCTGGGCACCATCTTCTATTCGCTTGCGAGCGTAGTTCAATGGTAGAACTCCAGCTTCCCAAGCTGATCACGCGGGTTCGATTCCCGTCGCTCGCTCCATGATAGTAACAAAGATAGTACGCGGTATTATCTTTTTTTTAAAAAAAACAGAAGTGTTAGTTCCGTTTTAAATAAGATTTATTGGTTAAGATAGCGAATAAGATCGGTAGGATGTAGTGGGCGAGCGTAATAATATCCTTGTGCATAATCACACTTTATTGATTGAAGATAGCTTGCTGTTTCTTGATCCTCAACACCTTCTGCAACAACCTGGTAACCTAAGTCTTTTGAAAGACTTACCGTTGCATTCACAATATGCTTAATTTGGGGATTTGTTAACAAACCGATTAAGAAGAACTTATCAATTTTAATTGTATTAATCGGGAATTGGGTAAGGTAAGCCAAGGAAGAGTAACCTGAGCCAAAATCATCGATAGATATTTTCACTCCTTGTTGTGAGAAACGGGTCAATATGATTTTGGATTCTGTAGGATTTTTCATAAGTTCTGTTTCGGTAATTTCAAATTCTAACCAACTACAATCAACACCATGGCGATGAATGATATCCATCGCTCGTTCATAAAAACGAGGATCAAAGAGATTCATAGCCGATACATTAATCGAAACTCCAAGTTTAAAACCATTTTGGTGGAGTTGTTCTAAAGTGAGAAGTGCTCGATCTAGAACCCAATCAGTCAGCTGATGAATTAACTTTGTTTCTTCAATAAGAGGAATGAATCGATCAGGCATGATAGTCCCTTTTGTGGGATGTTCCCAGCGAATGAGTGCTTCGATGGATGTTGTTTTACCTGTAATTAAGTCGATTTTTGGCTGAAACATTAAAAAAGTTTCATTCTTTAATAAAGCGTTTGCAAAGCCAGCAACAAGTTCATAATCACTGCGACGTTTCATTTTACCATCATCAAAGATATAGGATTGAATATTATTAATTTGCGCGTGTCTTGCCGCTATATCAGATTCAGAGAATGCATTAATGCTTATTA
>JBAYCP010000100.1:0-4274 GCA_041668665.1 Bacilli bacterium
ATTTTTAATTCCTCTTTTAAAAGGGCACGGCGGATGGCATAAGGAAATACGGAACGATCTTCTTCCACAAGAAACAACAATACTTGATGATATTTTTTGGCACAGGCATCAATAAGATAGAGATGACCGTTCGTTAACGGATTACAGTTCATTACAAGTGCTGCTCGTGAACCAGGCATAAAATGGCAGGAATCTCGAAGAGATTGCAAATTTCGTTCGATGGAAGGATACCGATTTTCAAACATTGTAATTTCAGATAATTCCACTAGAATTCGGAAGCCATTCTGCAAAAAGATATCACGATGCTTTGGTTTACAAAATAGAAAGAACTTCTCTATGCTTTTCTCGCGTAAACGAGCAAGCAAGTGAGTCAATACCTCTACCATATAATGATCATTTTGATAATCAGAAACAACCGCCAACATTTCAATGACATTATGAGATAAAGAGCCTGTGGCAATTAATCTCTCATCTTCAAACAAGCCTCCCGTATAGGTTGCTTTTTGATCAAAATCAAGTCCATGACTCTCAAGTAATTGACGTACTTGCTGCAATTCTTCCAACAAGACGCAATCGCGCCACTGTAACATTTTAGTATACCTTGCTTCGCTGGAAGAGCGTATCAAGGAGGGTTCCATCACGATGGCGAACGACTCCAATCACTTGTGAACTTGGATCAGGGTAGCTTGGCCTTCCTGTGATGGCGATAGCAGTTGCATACAATTGATCCAGTGGAACAATTTTTAATTTCGTTCCTTGTAGTTTCATCAATAAATCTTTGCGATTCGGATGAATGGCAATCCCACGTTCTGTTACGACAACATCAATGGTATTTCCTGGGGTGGTGAGCGTTCGAACCCGCTCTTGAATGATCGATTGTCGTGCTTTCATTAAGTTTGTGGTAATAATGGTAACTTTCGCTTCGGCAGCGGTATCGGCATGACCACCACTTCCTCCAATGAGACGCCCCAATGAATCAGTGGTAACATTCACGTGAAAGTCGAGATCAATTTCAGCCGCACTTAGAAGTACAACATCGAGTTGCTTGATAATGGCATTGGGATTCCAAGGATTGGCATATTCAGAGGCGCTCAAGGGATGATGATGAGCATTCTCACGATACGAACGAACAGCTTCCAAATCAAAACATTGAACATCATACAAGTCTTTAAACAATCCTTCTTCAAGCATCTGCACGAGAAATGAGGTAATACCACCCGATGCAAACTTGCCCTGTATTTGATGATTCCGCATGTATTGTCCGAGTTCATGGGCAACTGCAAGTGAGGTTCCACCAGCTCCAGTCTGAACACTGAAGCCTTGTCGAATGAGCCCTAATTCCGCCATCAACTGAACGGTATCTTTTGCAATTTTACGTGCGATCGGATCACGAGTAGGACGTGTCGTACCCGAAACAATCCCTTTCGGGTCTCCAATTTCGGAAACCTTTACCACATAGTCGACATATTCATGGGATAGTTCGGGGCAATCGATCGTTTTAACCAAATGGTCGGTCACCAAAACGGTGTGTTTCGCATACATTAAGTCCGCGACTGCATATCCCAGTGCTCCACATGCACTGGGGCCTTCTTTTCCGCTTCCATTTCCCAATGGGTCCACGACAGGGCATGCCAAAAAGGCAACATCAATCTCAAGTTCTCCTGCTTCAATTGCTCGGGGGCGGCCTCCATGGGTATCCATAATTATTCCATCGCGTAATCGCCCATCAGAAATAGCATCTGCAACGGGACCATTTACATAATTCGTAACAATCTTGACAACAGACTGTTGATCGATTAATGAGACAAGAGGCGCATGGATGGGGAAAATGGAAGAAGGAGCCAAGACCATGTCTTTTAAGTTTCTTTTTTGAATTTCATCAAGCACCAAATTCATGACTCCATCTCCGTCGCGCAAATGATGGTGAAACGAAAGAGTCATCCCTGATGTAATTGGAATAGCATCAAAAATCGATGAAATACTATCGGAAAAAACAACAGGTTTTCGACCTTTGTGAGCCGGAATGCTTGGGTGTTGCTTAGAGCGATCGTTCGATTCTAGGTTCGTAAAGGGCGATAGAATCTCCCGCCCATATTCGTTCTTCATGGAATCAATCCCCACACTTTCGCTTTTTCGAGTAAATGGTGGGCACGTTCCAAGATGGGTTTATCTACCATTTTACCGTCAACACTAAATGCTCCTTTTCCTTCTAACTTAGCCTTTTCTTCGGCAAGTAACAGCTTTTGGGCTTGACGAATTTCAGCGGAAGTAGGCGAAAAGACTTCATGAATAATTCCCACTTGGAGGGGATGGATACATGCTTTTGCATTCATCCCAATGGAATGAGAAAATTCAGCATCTGCTCGTAAATTTGCTTCTTGGTCCACATCCAAAAATGGTGTATCAATGGCATCAATTTTAACGGCTTTCGCAGCCAATACAACAAGGCTACGAGGAACAAGAATCTCTAAGTTGGAGGCAGTACGAGGAATTCCAAGGTCAGTCGACAAATCTTCGGCTCCTAACAAAACTCCACTGACACGTGGACATTGGACAATCTCATACGCTTCCCATACAGCGCGGGCTGTTTCAATAATAGGAATCAACGTTACCCGAGGAGAAATTCCTAATGAATGCTCCATCGTTACAAGAATATCGAGAAACTCAAAAAGCGATTGTTTGGTCGCTTTAGGAACCATAATGGCATCCACTCGAGACGACAAACACATGGAAAGATCTTCCATCATTATGGATGAATCATTAGTGTTAATTCGAACGATTGTCTCATAAGGCGCAGATGGAAATTGCTTGAAATAGGCATGCAACAAAGTTCTTGCAGCATCCTTTTCTTGAGGCAAAACCGCATCCTCTAAATCAAAAATAATGGCATCAGCATCAAAGATATCAGAGTTTTGAACCATTCCGGGATTATTGCCTGGAATAAACAATAAGCTCCTTCTCATAAGGAAACCCCCGCTCGTTGAAGCGCCGTCAAAACACGGGCTCGAATGGTATAATCCAGTGCCCCTTTATCTTGGATAGCAATTGCGATATTATCGAGATGAAGTTCCTCTAAAATCCCTTCAATCACGGCCTGAATTTGAGCACCAAAACTAGAAAAGACAATGCTTTCGATTTGAATCGTTCGCCCAGTTTTTTGTGGCATCACGGTCACAAAACAATCATTGGATTCATAAGTTCCACAGGTCGCCATTTTCATCAAACCACCTTGCTTTCTGGTAAGGATATTGATTCATAGTAGAATTATAACACGAAGATAAGAGGTACAAAAAACGCTTATTTTTTATTGAAACGCCAGTTGGCCTGTGCGAGAGTCCGATGCATGAAATTATGTACAATCATATAACCACTATCGACATCCATGCCGGGTTTGGCTAAACATACATCGGCATCACATGCGAGCGCAATGCTAGTGGTTGCTTCCGCCGACACATTGGTCTCATTACATGTTCCTCCGCAATAAGCACCAATTCCGTGTTGTTTACAATATAAGATGGCTTCTGCTACGTTTTGTATACCACCCAAATCCGGTGTTTTAATTTGAATAATATGTCCCGCTTTTCGGTCGGCGAATTCACGAATATCTTCAAGGGTGTTGCACCATTCATCAGCCACAATATCAACTGGAATTTTTGCATCATCGAGGCGATGAGTAAGCTCCGCTAATGCATGGAGAGTGCCTTCACGATCCCCTGTATCAATGGGACCTTCCACGTGCAACCGAAAAGGATGTGCCGCTTCGGCTAATTGACGACAGTAATTTACAATCTGATCCATATCTTGATGAAAAGCAATCCCAATGGTACCATAAACATCAACATGTAACACGGGCTGATACGATTCTCGCGCTCGCTTTTCTAAAATTCGATTTCTCAACCAACAGACATAGGTCAACAATTTCTCTCCTTGAATTCCTAATTTAGTCTTCACATTGTTGATTAAGGCATGAGGAAGCGCATCCACTTCTTTTAAAATCATCTTATCCACATTCAAATAACGATCATCACCACTTTGCGCAAAAATAGGAATGGCACGTAACGGGCGATGGGAAGGACAATATTCATCTCGCACAACTTCAGCCATGGTTCGACCTGTTGCAATTGCAACAGCCTGTAACAACGCTTGTGTTATTCCATAGCGAATGGCGGTATGTGCAGGCTTCCCATTCACAATCAGATGATCATACTTTTCAGCCAGTTCTTTAAAACTCGTTATGGTTTCACCCATCAAATGAGGGCGAAAATATTGTTGAA
>JBAYCP010000101.1:0-4272 GCA_041668665.1 Bacilli bacterium
AACTCTCTTAATATCTTGAAGAACATAATCGTCTTCATGATCTTTTAAACGAGAAATGTTGATCACCATATCAATTTCATCCGCCCCATCTTGGATGGCTTTTAAAGTTTCGAATCCTTTTGATTCCGTAGAAGTTGCCCCAAGAGGAAATCCAATTACAGTACAAACCTTGACATTCGAACCACGTAGAGCTTCAGCACAGTCGCTGACAAAACCCGGATTCACACACACTGACCAAAATTGATGGGTTTTCGCCTCTTCGCACAACCGCAAAATTTCAATTTTACGAACGTCGGGCTTTAGTGCTGTGTGATCAATCATTTGATGATAAGCTTGCATGATTATTTACCCTCTCTCTTTGTTTCTATTATACCATGACAAATTGGAGTATCACCATGGAGAAGACGAATCTCTTGGAATGTGTTTTTCCATTGTTCAAAACCTGGAAAGCGAATTTTCAAATAGTTACTTGTATGCCCAGTACATTCACTGGTTATTTTGTCAAATGTTTCAACCAGTACAGAAAGTATTTTCCCTTCGAATTGTTGTGCATACGAACGCTCCAAATCGGTGGAAAGATGAAGCAAACGGTGAACTCTTTCTTTTTTTATGTCATCTTCAACAGGAATCATTGTTGCGGCAAGTGTACCATTTCGAGGCGAAAAGGGGAAAACATGTAGCTTTGAAAATTTAGCTTGCCGAATCAATTGTACTGTTTCTTCAAACTCCTGTTCAGATTCACCAGGAAAACCAACAATGACATCGGTTGTAATCGATATATTGGGGATAAAATGACGTAGTTGATGAATTACACTCAAGAATTCCTCGCTTGTATAATGTCGGTGCATTCGTTTTAAAACAGTATTACTACCCGATTGTAAGGGAATGTGTAAGTGATTGACAATTACTGGATTTCGTTGCATTAAATCAATAAGTTTTGGTGATATCTCGCTGGCTTCAATTGATGAAATTCTTAATCGTTTTAAAGTCGGAACTTCCCTTAATAAATCATCCAATAAATCAGCAAAATCGTAATTTTCAAGATCTAAACCGTATCCGGCTGTATGAATACCAGTTAATACAATTTCTTGAAATCCAGCGCCTACCAATCGCTTGGCTTCATCAATCACTTCGTGGGATGGGCGAGAGCGCATGGGTCCCCTCGATTGAGGTATAATGCAATAACTACACCAGTTGTTACACCCATCTTGAATCTTTAAATATGCCCGAGTAATATCGTGATAACTAGTTACTTGTAGAGGTTCATAATTCTTCAAATCCTGCCGTTTCTCAATGCGAATAATTGGCTGTCTAGTCGTTAGGTATTCTTGTATCAAAGAAGGAATATTGATTCGATGACTGGTTCCAATAACAATGCTTACTCCTGGGATTTTTGAAAGATTTTCCCCAGCAAGCTGCGCATAACAACCAACAACACAATGAATTGCTTGAGGGTATTTCCGTATATTTCTTCTTATTATTTGGCGAGATTTTGCATCACTTGCCCCAGTAACCGTGCATGTATTTACAATAACGATGTCTGGATCTTGCCCAGATTTTGCTTCATAAAAACCCTCCAAATCTAAGGCCTGAGCCATAGCTTCAGATTCATAAGAATTCACTTTACATCCTAATGTTTCGAAACGATATGATAACTTCATTTTATCTCCTCACCAGAATAAGAGTCTCCTAGAAAAGAAAGCCACGCTAAAAGTGAAATAGCGGCAGTTTCGCTACGTAAAATTCTTTTTCCCAAAGAGATGCTCTTCCATCCATTTTCTTGAAAAAACTTCAATTCAGCGAGACTGAAACCACCTTCAGGACCGACAACTACTGAAATAGATTTTGGCTTCTTTTTTTGAACATAATCCCATAATTCTCTTGTCCCCATGCTCCACTTGTTTTCATCAGCAATAAAATTCCATTCGCCGCTATAAGAGTGCAAAGATTGCAAGGTTGCAACAGGGGTGATTTCAGGAATAAGATTTCTTCTAGATTGTTCAGATGCTTCTTTTACAATCCTATTCCACCTAATTATTTTTGAAGAAATATCATTATGAAGAATCTTAACAACAGAACGTTCCGCTTGGAAAGGAACAATTCGAAATACACCTAGTTCGGTAGCTTTTTGTAATACAAGTTCAAATTTATCATTTTTAGGAAGCCCATAAATCAGAGTAATTTCAAAGGGTAATTCATTAGTGGTTTGGAGCATTTTCTCAATTGACGCGATTGGAAATTCTCTTTCAAAATGAAGTACACAAAGATATTGAACCCCTTCGTGAACACAGATTACTTTATCTCCATTCTTAGCCCTAATAACATTAATTAGATGATGAATATCCATTGAAGAAAATGAAAACTTATCATTTGTTCTATCTACATTGAAGTAATATTGCATACGCTCACCTCGCGATACGATTATACAGAAATACTTCAAGGATTTCTACGAATAAAGTAATATTCAATATATTCATGTCGTTGTTCTCCTTTATTAACAATCATTTGAGAATTCATAGAATTTAATTGTATATCATTATCTAAGTACTGACATTCAAGTGCAATGCCTAAATACTTCTCAGTAAAATCATGCAAATTCTTCAATGGATGCGAAAAACCATGTGAAGCGCAATAAATCCGAACACAAGGATAACTTGTTGTTATTAGCATTTCAATATTTTGATTAGACAAACTAATTCTCCGCTGTTTCAAGTCGAAATAAAAAGTATGATCAAGTTCTCTTAGATAATGAAGCAAAAAATGTTCAATGATATCTTTAAGGAATACCCCACTAGGCTCACTAAATAAATCAAATCTTTCTTTCTCCAGTGTTGATATAGAATCGACTTGCATTGCCTTATGTGTAATGCAAGAAGACAATTTATGATTAAGAATATTTCTATCTGCAAAATTAAAATACATATGATTAGTCGGATTGAAGATTGCAAAACCATCCTTTACATTAATCCATGTTTCAAAACGTAAGGAAGGTTTGTCTGTTAATTGATACATTAGATAATAGACACTATTCCCAGGAAAGCCAGACTGATCGGGAGTATTTTCAAACCACATAATTACTGAAATACTACTTTTAGTAGATTTTAGTTTATATTTCAGTCTTTTTAGAGATGATGATGCGCTGCCACTATGTAAACATAAGCCAACTTCACTTTCTGGCAGAATATAGTTTTTGCCGTTTAAGCTTATATTATTTGGGCTTATCCTTCCTGCCACTGGTGCAATAAATGCTCCGCAATAGCGATCATCTGCTATATAAGATTCCTCATTTTCATAGGTTAATACTAATGGAAGTGAATCCTTTTCATGAATATAGTTAATCGACTTGACTGTCCCACCTTTGGAAAGAATAACTACTTCTAGATATTGATTTTGTATAATTATTTCATCCCAATTTGGGCCTTTATTAATGGTATGTTTAAACATGGAGGATTGTCTGAATCCAACAGATTAAATCAGATACTCCATTTTTATGTTGTTGGAAAACTGCGCAATCTTCTAATCCTTTTTCAAAAACAGCTGCAACCTCTTCAAATATAAGTTCTTTTGAATAATATATATTCTCGGATGCATGCTTAGAATGAATCATATTTGCCCACTCCTTGTGTATTTGAAATGCCTCGATATCTTTAGGCTCAAGTGTACCTCCGTTTAAATACTTCTCTACGATGTCCAGTTCTCGAAGCAATCTTCCAGGCAAGATGGCCATCCCCATTGCTTCAATTAATCCTATATTTTCTTTCTTAATATGATGTACATCGCTATGTGGATGAAAAATACCGAGCGGGTGATCTTTATCAGTTCGGTTATTGCGAAGAATTAAATACAATTGATAGATGTTATTGCGTTTTCTAACAATTGGGGCCGTTGCATTATGAACTGCTCCATCTGAGAATGCGACAATATTTTGAATGTCGTTATTGTAATTTTTCCATTCTGTCATTATTAGTTTTGCACAATTGTAAATGGCTTCTCGATTGGTTGATTCCACACGAATAGCTGTAAGCGGCCATTCAAGAATACTAATGGATATTTCATCTTTTTGAATCCTATCAATAATCGGCGCATTTTCGATTGGAAATGTTTTTAGCCCTCCTTGAAAATGGTCATGGTTCAAAATTGAACCACCAACAATGGGCAAACCTGCATTGGAACCAATGAAGTATTGCGGAAATAAATCAACAAAGTCGAGAAGTCTTCGAATAGTCAATTCGTTAACATTCATGGGAATGTGATTTTCTGAAAAAACAATGA
>JBAYCP010000102.1:0-4218 GCA_041668665.1 Bacilli bacterium
CAGCAATATATATTAAAAAAATCCACATATACTAATTTTGTGCTACAATATAATTGTATATCAACGGGAGGTAACAATATGAAGTACTGCGCACATTGCGGTAAAGAGATGAATGAAGATGCTAATTATTGTCCTAGTTGTGGAGATACTGTTGAACAAGAAATAATTGCCTCATCCTCAAATAATTACCTTGCAAAGAAATCAAGAAATTATCAATTAGAAACCATATTAGGTATATTAGCAATTATATTTTCGCTGCTTAATTATATTGGAGTGATTATTGTTCACTTATTTGGCATTGCACTCGGAATCATTATCATAAGTATGGTCAATAAAGATAAGAAAATGAATGAAGAGCATTCACCAGGTGGATATGCTATGGGGATTATTGGGTTAATTCTTGGGGGAGTGGCTCTTCTTATTGGGGTATTAGGAGCACTGTAGATGAATGAAGGATATTAATCAGCAATAATATTGTTCGTCTGAGATGTAGTCTATAAGTTGAGTAGTTAATGATTATATAAAACCCAAGGAGAGATAAGACTCTCCTTGGGTTATTTAGGACTACTTAAATGCTAAGAAACCGTCATCTACTGGAACAATGGTTCCATTGATTGCCCATGCATTGGGGGAAGCGAGAAATGCGATTGTTTCTGCAACATCTTCTGGCTGAATAAGGCGACCGCGCATGTGTTGTTTGGCAAGCATATCTTTAAAATTTTGATCATTGCCTAAGATGGGAGTATTAATGAATCCTGGTGCAACTCCGACGACTCGAATGTCGTAGGGCGCTAATTCAAGCCCACCCGATTTTGTCATAATCACAACTGCTGCTTTGGCCGCGTGATAATTAAAAGAGCCTGCTGCTACATTAAAACCATAAATCGAGGCGACATTGATGATTGTTCCTTTTTCTTTAAGTTCAACCATCTTTCGAGCCGTATAGTACATTCCATAATATACGCCATGTTGATCGACATCGATCACTTTGTGGTAGGATTCAGGATCCATTTCTAGGAAAGGTTTAACAAGACCAATTCCAGCATTGTTGACAATTCCATTCAACGAACCAAAGGTATCAACAGTAAAATTCACTAATGCTTCTACTTGTTCATGTTTCGATACATCGCAACGAAAGGCAACGGCTTCACCTCGTCTACGAATAATTTCATCTGCGGTCTCTTTGGCGGCTTTTTCGTTATAATCTGCACACACGACGACATAACCATCTTGAAAGAGACGATAAGCTGTAGCGCGTCCAATTCCACTTCCTGCACCTGTCACAATCATCACTTGACGTTTGCTCATTTGAAGCACCCCCATGTTTGCTATTATACAAGCTTGTGAATTAAAACACAAGACTATATTGACATAATCCGTTTCTTCCAAAACCAAGCAATGGTGGTTAAAAAACCTCCCCACAATAGGGAGGTCGATTCGATTGCAATGAGAGAGATACTATTGTTGGGGAGGGATTGTGCAGACGGTACGGCGGATGGAAACAACAACCCATGTGATTCCGATTATTAATAATCCAAAAGAAATAAGTTTATAGGGGAATCCAGCTAGTGGCAATACTGCTACAGAGAAGGAAATACCAATAGCGGTGAAGAAGGAAATAACACAAGGGGTACAACCATAGGTTAAGATCCCTAACAGTACTGAAGCAAAGGAAAGATTCGACCCTGCACTTTGTTTCCCAGAAAAATCAAATTGGGCAGCGGTGAGCCCCATCATCGCTGTGCTAAGTAATGCCATCAACAAGTTAAGGGCAATGTTGGCTATCACCAATCCTAGACCATATGTTTCTTGCATAACTGAATAACTCATATTAAACGAATCAATCCAGGTATAGAGAACGAGAAAGAACAAGAAGAACCCGACATTCATTCGAATATACTTTTTTGTTTTTTGTTTCTTAAGTACCAGTTCAAGCATGGAGGATCCCCCTTTTTCATCATAGTATGTCTATTTAAACATCCACCATAAAATATAGCAACCGATGTGCTTGCGGAATGGATGGGTATCAACTATGATAGGATGAGATTATTGAAAGGGAGATCGAAAATGGCAGAAGTATTGGAAGTCTTAATGGTGGTAAGTTTTGGGCTATCGTGGCCTTTGTCAATTGTAAAATCTTATCGAACACGCACGACAAAAGGGAAGAGCATCTTCTTTCTATATTGTATTTGGTTTGGATATGCCGCCGGAATTGCCAGCAAATTTGTTGCTGGGAATCTTAACTATGTCATTTTCTTTTATGTTCTAAATTTCTTTATGGTTCTTGTGGATATTGTCTTATACTACCGCAATCGCCGTCTTGATAACCAGCTGATTTCAAGGTGAGACGCTCCAAAATATAAGAAAAATAGTAGCGATAAGGAAGCTTTGTGGTGTATGATAATAATGAAATGTGAATTTATTGCGAATTATGAGGGGTGATTCATATGCAAGATTTTCGTGCTAACGATTATACACCAACCAATGAAAACATTTACAAATACCATTATGGAACTGAAAAATTTTTGGTTAGTGTTCAAACGCTTTCAAACAATTATTTAAATCAAGCTTATATTCATAGTCATGAAGAATATCAATTCATGTCTCCAATCACTGACCTTCCTGGTGTTAGAGAGGGGGAGAATTGTTTTTTTGCAAAACCGAATAATATTTATTTCTTTCCATCGAAGCATCCACATGGATTAGCATATGATATTCACGGTGTAGCGTATACTAGACTTGTCGTCGATAAGAAATTCTTTGAACAAGTCGTTGCTACGATGCCAGATATTAGCTTAAGTCAATTACAGCATTTTACTTCTTTTGAAACTACGGAAGAAATAAAATCCCTTGTAAGGTTGTATAAAATGGAGGTGAGACGTCTTGAACGAAAAAGCTCTCAAATGGTTGATTCGCTTGCCTATATAACTGTTGCGACATTGATTCGAGCTTGCGTAAAAACTAAGAAAGAATTGCAAATCAATTATAATCGGTTTCTTAAAATTGAAGAGGTATGCCGGTATATAACTGCAAATTGTGATCAGCCCCTTACAATCGATATGATCTCTTCTCGATTTGCTCTCAGCAAATTTCATTTTATTCGCATGTTTGCTCAAGCCAAAGGACAAACTCCAATCGAGTTTCTCACGATGGCCCGCATTGCCAAGGCGCGCCACATGCTAGAATACGGCGAAGAGTCTATTACTGAGATTGCTAATCACTGTGGTTTTTCAACGTTGGAGTATTTTTCGCGAACATTCCGCAAACAAGAAGGCGTTTCACCCAAACAGTATCGTAAATATCATCAAAATCAGCGAACATCAGTGAAAGTTAGCAATATTTTATAACAAAACACGATAGGTGAGTAATAAACAGCAGTATACCTGTACGATATTGCTGTTTTTCTTATGGAAGATGGGGAAACATCCCATTATAAGGTGATTAAATCAATTTTATTGCTTTACTTTCATATTTCCAACACATATAATGGCAATGTAAAACAGAGACGAGACAAAAATAGATTCATACCCATCCTTATGGTCTTTTTATTGTACTCACTTATTCTAGAAAGAAAGGAAGATAATCGTTGGCAAAAATTATATCGATGGAAGAAGCCGTTCAACTCATTCGTAGCGATTCGAGCCTAATGACTTCAGGGTTTCTTGGAGTAGGTGCCGCAAATCAAATCATTGATCGTCTTTCACAAAGCGATGTGAAAGGACTTACTTTGATTGTTAACGACACTGCAAAAGAGGGATTAGGAGTGGGCAAGTTGGTTGGTAACCACCAAGTTAAAAAAGTCATTGCTTCACACATTGGCCTTTATCCCGAAGTCGGACGTCAAATGAATGCAGGAGAAACTGAAGTTGAATTGGTTCCTCAAGGAACGTTGGCGGAACGAATTCGCTGTGGAGGTTCTGGATTAGGAGGGTTCTATACGCCTACAGGTGTTGGAACCGAAGTAGCTAATGGCAAAGAAACACGAGTAATCGATGGCCGGGAGTATGTGTTTGAAAAAGCCTTACGAGCCGATGTAGCTCTTATTCGTGGAACCCTTGTCGATGAAAGTGGAAATGTCTTCTATAATGCCACGACGCGGAACTTTAATCCGATCGTAGCTATGGCTGCTGATGTCGTCATATGTCAAGCTCAGAAATTGGTTAAAACCGGCGAAATTGATCCCCATTTGGTGATGACTCCGGGAATTCTTGTCGATTA
>JBAYCP010000103.1:0-4200 GCA_041668665.1 Bacilli bacterium
CCCATGAGTAAAATAGCTTGCTCAATCAAGCCTAGGCGTTCAAATTTCCATTGATTCAATAAAGGGTCGATATCATTTACCGCCTCTTGAGCATGACGAACTACTTGCATTAATGCTTGCTTCGCGAAAGCATCGCAGTCAGCATATGGCAAATGGAATGTTTCTTCCACAATTCCTCGAATATCTGGTTTTACTCCGCTGTTCATATAAAACAGATATTGGTACACACAAATTAAGATATTTTTGTGTTGCTGATTTCTCGTTGCAGTTGCAATCGATTTTGTTGTGCTTTCGCTCATTTCAAAAAACCCCCAGCTTCAAACAAACCCATTGTATCATATTCAGTTTCGCATTTGTAGTATCGAGTACAATCATTCCATAATTCATTGCAAGACTTCTTCAAATACGCTATGATATTTACCACGGAGGTGCATAATCGATGGATCATATTCGTGAGCAACTTGAAGCAAAATTACAAGCCGAGAAATCGGAATTACGCACAAATATTAGTTTGATGATTTTGTTGATACTAAGCACTGCAACCTTGTTTGTGGTCTACTTCATCTCAGAGCCCAACTATTATGTACTCTCATTTTCGGTCACTCTTCTTGGATTATCTGCCCTTCTTGTTATCTTTACGCGAAATTCCATTCTTGCATGCAACAAGTACAAGAAAGCCCTTGAAAATCCTGAAGCAAATGCGCACTTATTAGAAGAAGAACGTCCTGGCTATCTGGATAACGTACTTAGCGAAGGGCAACATTATACACCTTACAAAGATTATTCTTGGTCTCACAAGAAAAAAAGCGATGCAAGTGATGCAAACGAACCATTAAACTACGAACAGAGAATCGCTGATTTAGAAAAAGAATTAGAGTCATTAAAAAAGAAGTCATCTTCCAATAACTCAATAGAAAAAAAAGAATAGAACCATGAGGTTCTATTTTTCGATTTTGACATCTTCAACATGCAGATTGATCTTTTTAGGACGAATTTCAGTCATAAACATCATCGTTCGTTCAATTCGTTCTTGAACTAATTTACTAACTTCTGAAACACTATAACCATATTGAACACGAATATTCGCATTAATAATTAGATCACCGGATTTTCCAAATTTACAGGTAATAGGCGCACGTTTAAAAATGAGTGCATAAGTGTCCGAAATTGAGCATCCTTCCACTTCATGAATGGCGGTTGCTGTAATTTCCTCAAAAACTTTATGCGAAATTCCTAAAATACCACTACTCTTAAAGTTGACAATTCGATGATAGCTTGAACTTGCCACACCTAGCCCTCCTTTAATTCATTGATTGTTATGCGCGAGAATCGTATTCTCCAGTATCTGTGCGAATAAGTAACATTTCACCTTCATTGATAAAAAGTGGAACTCGTACTTTATACCCCGTCTCCAAGACAGCTTCCTTACTAGCCTTGGTAGCAGTATCACCTCGAATAGCAGGTTCTGTTTGAGTCACTTTTAACTCTACTTTAACGGGTAATGCAATGCCTAAAATTTCTCCTTGGTAATAAGTAATTTCAACATTTTGGTTTTCCTTCATAAAGTTAATTTCCCAAGCGAGACGCTCTTTGGGCAAATTAAATTGATCATAAGTCTCGTTGTCCATAAAAACCAAATCTTCACCATCTGCATAAAGATATTGCATTTCACGCTTATCTAAATGGACGGGCTCAACCTTATCTCCTCCAGTAAAAGAAATTTCAGTGATGGATCCACTCCGAAGATTTTTGACTTTAGTCTTTACAATCATTTGTCTCATTGCGGTCTTATTGTGCAGAATATCCAATACGACAAAAATACTATTGTCATATGCAAATGAGACTCCTGGTTTTAAATCATTAACGATAATCATGGTAATCGACTCCTTTTAACGTTATTATTTTAGCAAATATTCTAGCAAGTTGGAATACTAATCGATTGAAGAATGTTATACTTTCGATAAATACTGATTCGTTTTCTTTTCTTGACCGACAGTTGAACTCTCTTCGTGCCCGGGAAATAAAGTTAAATCATCTGGTAATTCTTTAAGCTTTTTTAAAGAATCACTCATCATGCGCCAGCTACCACCAGGCAAATCGACACGTCCAATATCCACTGCAAAAAGAGTATCACCGCTAAACAAAGCTTTCTCTTTTTGGAATAGGTAGCACCCACTTCCAGGGGAATGCCCCGGGGTATGAATCCATATCACATTATGATCATCGAGTTCTTCAGGATGAAGCAAAGGTGTCCTTAGAATTGTACGATATCCCAATTCTTCTCCATGTCCGGGGATATTGCGAACAAACGAATAGTCATCGGGATGTAAATAAACGGGACATTGGTAGCGATTCACTAAACCATCTACCGCCCCTACATGGTCAAAATGACCATGGGTCAAAAGAATTGCTTTCACTCCTTGATAATTTTGATCGACATAACGAATAATTCTTTCTACGCCAAACCCAGGATCAATAATATAGCAGACATCGCCCACAGGGACAACATAAGTATTTTCCTGAATCATTCCTCCAGGCATACACTCAATTTTTTTTGACATTCTTTCCCTCCTTTTCTCTATAATAAGAAAAAAACCTGAAACGAGCCAGGTTATTTCTTTTCCTTATGAACAGTTATTTTGTTACACCGCGGGCAGAACTTCTTGATTTCCAAGCGTTCTGGATGGTTCCGCTTATTTTTGGTACCGATGTAATTTTCTTCATTGCAAACTGTGCAACGGTAGGTAATGTTGTCTCGCATGTTCACACCTCCAACATCCAAATATCGCTTATATATTATAGCATACATTTTTAAATGTGCCACTCTTTTTTATTGAAAGAAGAAGAATAGCGATAAGAATAAAAATATGGTACAATTACGGACGGTGATAACATGTACACAAGAACTCAAACACGCCCAGTTTCTGTTGGCCCCATTATTATCGGAGGCCAAAATCGTGTCATTATTCAATCAATGACTTCAACCAAAACCAAAAATATTGATGCTACTGTTGATCAAATACTTTCTCTTGAGCGTGCCGGCTGTGAATTGATTCGTGTCGCATGCCTCGATGTCGAGGATGCAAAAGCAATTACTGCTATCAAGTCAAGAATTCACATTCCTATTTCAGCCGATATTCACTTTGATTATCGTATAGCGCTTGCTGCTATTGCGGCCGGTGCCGATAAAATTCGAATTAATCCTGGAAATCTCGGGGAAGAAGATAAGTTAAAACAAGTGGTGGATGCATGCAAAGAGAAGAAAATCCCAATGAGAATCGGAATAAATGGAGGATCACTTGAGCGTGATTTAGAAACTCTCTATGGACACGATTCCGCGCTTGGGATTTTTGAAAGTGCTAAACGTAATATCGAATTGGTCGAAAAAATGGGTTTTTATGATCTCGTTCTTTCGTTGAAATCTTCTAACGTCCTTACAACCATTCAAGCTTACCAACTTGCAGCTGAAGCCTTTCCTTACCCTTTACACATTGGTATTACTGAAGCAGGCACCCTACTCACTAGCGCTATTCGATCAAGTGCGGGACTCGGTGTATTATTATCTCAAGGAATTGGCGATACCATGAGAATTTCTATTAGCGATGAGCCAGTGAAAGAAATACAAGTGTCCAAAGAGTTGTTGCGCTCCTTCAATCTTTACTCTCAAATGGCTACTTTAATCTCGTGTCCAACTTGTGGAAGGATCCAATATGACATGATTCCTATCGCCAAAGCGATAGAAGACTATCTCACAACCATCAACATTCCTTTATCGGTAGCAGTCATGGGGTGCATCGTCAACGGCCCTAGTGAGGCGAAAAATGCTGATATTGGTATAGCCGGAGGAAACCACGAGGTGATTCTTTTCAAAAAAGGTTCCTTCATACGAAAAATTAAAGAAGATGAAGTCTTGAGTGAGCTTAAGAAAGAAATCGATAAATTTGTTGAAGAATATCATCGTTAAGAAAAAAGAGTTGCAGCTCATCGAGCCAGCAACTCTTCTTTGATATTTGAATTGAACCTTTTTGCACGAATCATTGCAATCTCTTCTTTATAAGGAGCATACCCATTAAACCAAGGTGTTTCTAAAATCTTGGGAGCATGGTTTAATTTTTCGTGATAGACAACCTTGATTAATTGTTCAAAGCCGATCTCACCAAACCCAAAGTTTTCATGCCGATCTTTGTGGGCATTTCTAAG
>JBAYCP010000104.1:0-4182 GCA_041668665.1 Bacilli bacterium
CCGATAAAAACAATGGATCTCGCCCTCCAGTTCCTGAATACTGCACAGCAGCACAGTCCCCACACGCAACTTGACCATTCTCAAGCACTAGTTGAATGGATACTGCTTCACCTGGAACACGAATCGAGCGAAAGCCTTCTGTTTGCGGGGTTCCAAGATAAAAGAAACCATCCATTTCAGCCCCTTTTTTTATGGCTTTTTGATCATCAAAATAAAACCCTGTATAGCTTTTGGTCAATAAAACATCAATGATTTTCATATTACCTTTTCTTTCCCCCATGAGGTCTCCCAATTAACATACCATTCGATACTGCATAGATATCATCAATGGTCATTTGAAAGGTCACATCTCGACCTTCGACTCGACCACGTTCCGCTAATTTCTGGCGATGTACATTACGGATTTCTTCGCTTAGTCCCAAACTGCCAAATTCAAGGATACGAATGCAACCATCATTGTCTCGGGCAGGCATTACTTTATTTTGATTTTGCCGGCTGGGTGCAAAAGGCACATCCAACACTCCTAATTCAAAGGCATGGACAACGCCTTGGGCGAGATCCCCCTTGCCTAAGGCATACACAGATTTCATCAAATCATGGACTTCTTGAGACAAGAAATGTTCTTCCGTTTCAAGTTGAGGAGAACTCGGTAAGGTTTGATGGGATAATAAATTCACCACCATTTTGGAGGTTCGAATCCCATAAGCATTAATTTCTTTGGATGGGACTCCGATGGATTCATCTGGCGTTTTCGTAATCATTTTTGTTGCACCCGCTAAAGCAGCAACCGTTGAAGCCATTGCAATTAACCCTGATGCTTCAGCACGATCTTGAGGGAATCCTCCCATCCATTGATGGAAGACTGTCGTAACGAAAACATCGGCGTGGCCTGCCAAAGCAAGATAATGTTCGGTGAGGCGTTGGAGCACATGAATCGAAGCGACATCTTGAATTAAATTCCCGCCTTGTCCATAACCTACTGTGATGTTTTTGACCCCTTGCTCCGCTGCCAATAAGGCTTCAATGATTCCAATGCTTATGGCAATACACGGTGGAACAAGAGTTCCTGTTAATGGTCCAAAAGGTTCACGATTGATTCGGATGCCTTGTTCTTCATAAAAACCAACTAAACGATCGCAGTATTGCCAATAATAGATAGAATCAGAAAGTGACACATTTTTTGCATAAGGTAAATTATAACTAATGCCCCCACCTTCATTGGAAGTCCATCCCGCTGCATGAATAATTTCAGACAGTAACCGTGCATCAGGAGTGCCGTGACGTGCTTCCACCGGAACATTAACGGCATCCAAAACTTGTTTGCATGCTACGACCCCGTGATTGACCGCAGGAAATCCATTGAGTAAGGAACGCCCCTCTCGTTTGGATGCTAGGATTCCTTGCTCCGCCTCATGATAGAGATTATGGCGCGTGTAGGAATCAATAGTCGATGGCAAAAAATCAGCGCCTGCAGCTTCCAAGGTTTGCAATAAATCGATATGGGCATCCACCAAGGCGACTCCTGCTCGAGGTTGCACAAAAGTACGACCCGAGGTTTTCGCCTCAAGAAGCTTTAATGCAAAATTTTTATGGGGTGGTACTGCGCGAAGTGTTGCGACCGCTTGATCCAAATTTAAAAGAGCATCATGACCAGTTGGCCACGTATCTAGCACTTGCTTTCTTACGGTTAGGAATTGATCCATTGTCCACTTTTTATTTGCGATTTGCATGCTTTTTCACCTAGATTTTCACAATTCGCTTTTTCATAATTTTCAAGGCAATTTCAGGATAATCCAAGGATAATAGTCCCATTGCTGACATAATATAATCTTTATCAAGCAAGAAGTCTGGGTTAAAGGGACGTAGTTCAAAGGGTTTGTTTTCATCATGGGTCCCACTGCGCAATACCATGCGAGGGTCATTGCTACTAATGACAACTCCCCCTGTACCAATAAAATGCGTTACCTGAGTCAAATCTTTACCTGTTTGGTGATACATCATGCCCATTGGTGTATAAACCCCCTTTAGGGTTCCTACATGTCGAGAAGTTGCAGCATCCACACACTTGGCAGCAATAATATTATCCACAAGATAATCATGGCCTGAACTTGCAATAAAATCGATTTGTTTGGCACGCATTTCACATTCAAGAGCAATATCAATATGTTGTTTATCATAATGATGTCGCTCAGAATGAGTCATCGTTTGCAATGCCCCCAGGGCAGAATAGCGCATGCCAATATCGCCTTCCACCGTATGCTTGGCATAGGGCTCTTCAAGTCCTGATAAGATGGCATTAACTTGAGAAGGCAATCCATCCGCCATGGAATACACATCAGTGGTTGCTCCCCCCACATCTGCTACCATCAAATCACCAAGCCCGGTTTCGTCATCATATCCACGAGATAACAATTCTGCTGCCATTAAAACAGCATGAGGCGTAGGAAAAACCACTTGATCCACCATGGATTCAACTTTTTTAATTCCTTTTGCTTCAATGATATTTTTAACAAAGATTTCTTTGATAGTGTTTTTTGCACTTTCCGTATTTAAGACATTAATGCGTGGCATTACATTTTCACACAAAAAATAGGTCTTGTGTGAGGCACTCAAAATTTCGGAGATTTCATCAGTCGCATCTTTGTTACCCGCAAAAACAATGGGAGCGGTAATGGAGGAACGAGCCAACATCATTGCGTTATGAACCACACAATCACGATTGCCCCCATTGGCACCTCCGGCCAACAAAATGATGTCAATTTTTTTATCAAGGATTTCTTGAACTTCGGATTTGGTGATGTGATGGGAAAGAACCAATTCAACTTTGGCTCCTGCACCCAAGCATACGCGCTTGGCAGCTTCCGTTGTAAGTTCTTCCACTAATCCAATCGCAGCCATTTTTAAGCCACCCGCTGCCGAGGAACAAGCAAGTATTTTTTCGTAAGGTAAACGACCTCCCACAACTTCTTCCAAACGCTGCAAAGCGGTACGATACCCTTCAATGATATTGGTCTCAACGGTGGTGATTGCTTTAGCTGTGCCGATGATATCAGCACTTTCTAAATCTACCGCTGTCAATTTCGTAAATGTTGAGCCAAAATCAGCCAATAAATATGGCTTCATGCTTTTGACCTCAAATCCTGTGCAATGGTATCTAACACTTGTTCAATTGTAGTTCCTGGGGGATAGACTCGGTCAAACCCCATGGCTTTAAAACGTTGCTCCACTTCATTGAAATCTTGTTTGCCAACCACAATGTTACCACCAACATACAATAAAACATTCTCTAAACCTGATTCGATGCATTTTTCACGCATCCCTTGACAATCCAATTCACCATGACCATACAACGATGAAACAAGAATCAACTTAGCATCTGTTTCAATGGCTGCATGGATAAAGTCTTCTTGACTTGATAGAACGCCTACATTGACTACATTGTATCCCGCTTGAGTCAAAGTATATTCGATGATGCGGTTTCCAACCGCATGTACGTCTGCGCCAATCACGCCAATGACAATTGATTCCATATACTCTCCACCTATCTTAGGATGTATGAAGCGAAATAAAAATACGGAGTTCACTTCTCTTTTATCTTACTCTTATTCGCAAGCGATGACAAGAACTCCCCCTCTTTTGTTAACAGATTTTCATGTATAATAGAAGTGGGTGAATGCAATGAAAACAATTTCTAATTCTATGATTACGTCAGCCATTTATTCGCTTACATTGGAAGCGAATTATCATCTACCTCAAACATTTTTAGGACGTTTGAGACAAGCCTCCCAGCAAGAACAATCACCATTAGGGCAGTCAATTTTAACTCAAATTCTCGAAAACGCCGATATTGCAAGCGAAAATAATGAGCCTCTATGCCAAGATACCGGAGTGGTTGTGGTCTTTGTTGAATTGGGATATGATGTTCATATTCAAGGAGATTTATATGCCGCTATTGATGCTGGGGTTCGACATGCCTACCAAGATGGGTATCTAAGAAAATCCATCGTGGCACACCCCCTAAATCGTATCAATACTGGTGATAATACCCCGGCAATTGTTCATGTTCGACTAGTTCCAGGCGATCAGATGAAACTAACACTTGCCCCCAAAGGGGGTGGAAGTGAAAACATGTCGCTCGTCAAGATGCTTGTACCTTCCGAAGGAAAAGAAGGCATTCTTCGA
>JBAYCP010000105.1:0-4031 GCA_041668665.1 Bacilli bacterium
AGCAGTTTCACTCGCTCTGAAAGTTCAGCAGCTTCAATTTCCAACTGCTTATAATGACGGATATTATCCTGCATGGTATGAACATCAATGGAATGAGTGACATCACAAACATATTCGGTAATAAACGTTTCGATGTTAGTAATGGGAGAAAATGGGATGGCTTTTTTAAACAAAGAAAAGAAATTGTTGTTCAAACCACCAAACTTTTCCTTAATAAACTCCCGATAAGATTGATTGGACTCAAAAAAACGAACATCCAAATTAGGAAAACGATTGATAAAATCCAAGCGTAAGGTTTTTTGATCCATAGGAACATTGAGTTGTACGAAATGATGTTCAGGAATTTTGTCATCATAACAGAAGAACTTTCCGTTATAAGAACCATCTTCAAAATTATCAAATACTATTCCTACAGTAAAATAGGTTTGATAAAAATCATCATAGAATTGCATCGCAACATACGAAGCAAACCGCCCATTTCGCAAATAAAGAGCACTTCCATCGTCTTGATCACCGATTTCACATCGTAAATATCCCTTTAAACTTCGACTTGATTTGTCGGAAGCGGATTTATTGAAAAAATGTCCCGTAGTGTCTCCAAGAATAAGAAGTTGAATGGCATCAATGATGGTCGTTTTTCCGGAAGCGTTTTTCCCTGTTAAAAAATTAATATCTTTAAACTCGAGTAGTTCATAAGAAAAGTAATGCCAGTTGATGAGCAGTAGTTTATCAAGCTTCTTCATGCTGCATTTTCCTCCCCTTGAGTGATTTCAGTATCATCGTCTTCATGAAATATCATCTTATAGATGGCATTAATTTTTTCGTTAGTGACTACTTTTAAAATTGTAGGATAAAGAACGAACACTGCATCCGAACTATCTAGTTTTCCCTCAAGTCGAGACAAAATGTTATGTTGCAACAAAATACGAAGCGCTGATAAAGTTTCCTTAATGGTCGGGCGTTTGCTCAGTAGTTTCTTATTTAATAAGGCCAATAAGAGATCTGCTGTCGATACGAATACCACATTCCGTGGAGTCGCTTGCTCCCGTGCAGAATCATACATTTCTCGTAGAGTCAAAAGCATGAGAGTCGTAAGTTTATCAAGCCGAACAAGGTTGGCATCATAATTATTATGAAGATGGAGAACTCCTAGGGCATCATCCCGTTCAAGAATATATCCAGCTACTTCTAAATATTCACTAAATAAGGGCATGAATCGCTCTACAAATCGATAATCTCCATTGATCTTTCCAATACGATCCCGTGGCTCATAAATTTCGCGTGTTAAAAACGAATGGGCTAAAAGATGATTGACAATTTTACCAAAACGTTCGCGATCGGCATTGGTTAATGCTTGATAGGTTTCATTCCACATGCTCATTTCTCCTTCGGACAAAATCCATATTGGGAACATCATAGTGATTCCCTTGTTGTCGACCCTGGAGGATTTCCAGTCGATAGAAGGACTCGCTTTCGAATCCTTTTAAAAACGCGTGCATGAGATAGAGAAATGACTCCAATTGCTCGAGAGGCAATTGACTCACATTAACTCGCTCTTCATTTCCCATTTGATCGATGACAAAGCGATTCACTCGCTCAGGGGTAAACCGGGAAAAGCTACTCTGCGCAAAATCTTCTGCAAGTTGATTTGCCAATTCAGCATCAAATTCAGGAAGTTCTAAAGGTTCATCCTCCGTATAGCGAGTGGAAGGGTTACGAGTAAATAATGATCCTTCCTCAATGTAGCCATGGCGGTGTAGTTCAAATGCTTCACCACAAGCATTCAGCAACTTGGTCTCTCCATTCGAGTATTCACGTGCTAATTGTTCGAACAACTTCGTGAGTTTGCCTTTGATCGATTTATCACTGCGTAGAAGATAGCGCATTTTTTCTGTGGCCGCACTCACATAGGCGTTATTTCGTTCATCAATGCGAGAGACTAACTGCTCCAAATCATTGAGTTTATCCACAATCGTGTTCATTTTTGAAAGGATTTCTAAGTGTGCGCCAGCTTCCGATAGTTTGGGGTCTTGAAATTTTGCTTGAACAACCAGTTCTTCAACCACTTCGGAACTTCGCATCCATTGTGATAGAATCTTGAGAATGCTTCCTTTGAAGCGATTAATCGAATCTTTGGTCTTCAATGGATAGTAAATCTGTTGGATAATATCTTTTTGATAGGAATCAAAATGCTCGGCCAAAAGTTGATTAGCGGTTTTAAAACGCCCCAAATTCGTGTAACGACGTTTGAGATTGTGAAACAAAGTTTTCAATGCATCTTCCAATTGCAGGACTTTTTCATGAACGGCAACGAGAGCAGTATAGCGATACGCTCCATGTTCGTTCTCGGAATATAGCAAGGCGCTATACATACCATAAAGATAGGAATTGTATTCCTCAACTTCTTCACGACACATATCATACAATGCATTAATCATTTTTATTGCATAAGGTGGCAATGTTACATATTCGGATAAGCCACTCGTTTTATTGTATTCAATTTCAATCCAACCAGTTTCTTTCAGCCGGCGAATTAAAAAGTGAGCGAGCGAACTCGCTTCTTTCAAGCTTTGAGATGTAATATTGCTATCATCAGCGCTTGGATCCATATCAAACAAAGTGGATTGCAATTCGTTAATTAATTGATTGGTTAATAAACCCCGTTCAATCACAATTTCCTGTTTAAATGTGGTGCGAAGAACAAAAAGCGCCTGGATGTAAACCTCCCGATTTTTCGACGTTAGAATGGTAAAAATGGATGGAGGAATAAGCTCAAACAATTCCATGCGAGTCGTCCTTTCTATTTCTTACTATCATATCATAGCATAAAAAATGCATGAAAACACTCAAAATTAGACTTTGCGAATTGGAAAAATATACAATTCTTGACGTCGCAATAAGTCTTGTTGTTCTCGTGGGAAAATCGAACAATAGACATCACTTGCACGTTTTTCATATTGAAGCAACTCGGGAGCATTTTTTGAAAAGCGTGCTAGGATTGGGATGGGAAGATTTTTTCGAATTTGATGGAGATAGGCTTGACCTTTTTCATTCATACCAAGGGGTCTTATGTAGGGAGGTGGGGACTGAAGCCATTTTTGGGCATCGTGACGATTGGTATTCAATAAGACGTGCAATAACGTTCGATTGAGCCGAGCGGCACTATATCGTTTGGATACACAACGTTGAATCATTTCATGATAATGATTGGATTCTTGAGCGGCTTGAATCAACAAATATTCCAATCCTTCACTCATCAAATGAATCTCACGCAATTCTGCAGGTGTTGACGTTAAAAGACGATGTTGCAGGAATGGGAAAAAATCATCCCAAGATGCATACCGGATGTTACTTGTTGGAAACGCAATTGGCATCGCTTGTCCTAAGGAAAGATGATGAATCAAGGCGTATCGAACGGCCTTGGCTGAGGGTAATTGTTGGTCGGTTAAGAATACCTCATGCTCCTCAAAAGGTTGACGAGAAATCGTATGAATGGGAATCTGGAGTTGATCCTTTAGAATGACTTTATAATAGGCATACCCAAGAATATCATTGGGTGTCTCTAGGTGAAATTGATGAACCTCTTCCATTGCTAGAGCCTTGGCTCTGGGGTAACCGTATCCTTGCTTAAGATATTCATGCAACAACTCATCGGTTCTTGGAGAACATAACGCCATCTTGTTAAAACGAGCAAGAAATGCTTCAGTAGTTCCAGTTTCACTCCCGAAAACAATCGAGGAAACTTGTAAGGCATGTAATAGATGTACTGCTCCATAGGCAAATAGATCAGCATGTTCCAACGCATAAATCGTAGGGAGTTCCACGACTAAATCTACTCCTGCTTGTAGGGCCATTTCAGTTCTCGTTGCTTTATCAACAATTGCGGGTTCTCCGCGTTGTACAAAATTAGGAGATAGGACGGCAATCACAACATCGGCTTGAGAAAGTTGTTTGGCCTGATCCAAATGAAAAGCATGTCCTGCATGAAAAGGATTATACTCTACAATAATTCCAACAGCTTTCATAAAGGG
>JBAYCP010000106.1:0-4031 GCA_041668665.1 Bacilli bacterium
CCATATCATTTAAGGCGCCTTTGGTTAAGCAAAGGCGCTTTTTTATGCGGACGAAGCCAGCAAAATATGTTTGCTACTTGAGACATAGAATGATAAAATGGAGTGGCGACTATAGGGGTGATTGAATGAATGTAATGATTCTTACGGTTTCTTCAGGCGAAGGCCATAACGCAATGGGTAAAGCACTAATGACTGAACTCCAATCGCGTGGTTATAATTCTAAACTGGTTGACTACTATAAAGAAGCCGATCCACTACGTCAATGGTTTGTTCAAGATTTTTATTTTTGGACGTTGCGAAATTTTCCGCGTATTTCTCATCGTTCGTATGTAACGGTTCAACAACGGGATTTTAAAAAGCAACCTTCACGTTTTTCTGTTTTTTCAATGATGTTGAAGAGCAAGAAATCCATTCAAAATGTGATCCAACAATTAAAGGATTTCCAGCCTGATATTATTTATTGTACGCATGTCTACACCGCAACATTAATGTGTGAATTGCGTCGTCAAGGAAAGACAAATGCAAAGATCTTTTTTATGGTATCTGATTATGTGGTCCATCCATACACTGAATTAACCACTGATATTGATTATTTGCTAACACCCAACCATGATTTTGATAAAGAATTAATGTCTATGGGTTTTCGCCAAGATCAATTATTGCCTTTTGGCATCACTGTAAATCCTAAGTTTTCCAATCATCAATCCAAAGAGTTCGCAAGAGAAGCCCTAGGCTTACAGCCTAATCTTCCAACTTTTATGATTATGAATGGTGGCGTTGGATTTGGAAACAGTTTAAGGCTAGTTAAAGAATTATCCAAAGTCGAACTCCCTTTCCAATTAGTGATTGTAAATGGGCGAAACGAAAAAATGAAGAAAAAAATAGATGACTTCATACAAAAACACAAAATAGAGAATGTATTGAATTATGGATTTGCAACGAATGTCGATCAAATTATGGATGCATCCGATGCTCTTATTGGCAAAATTGGCGGCGTAGCAATTACGGAAGCTTTTAACAAAGGTCTTACAATAATTGTTCCAACAATTCCACCCTTTCAAGAATATAGTAATATGGTCTATCTTACGGCTCGTGATGCAATTATCTATGCAGGAAGTGAAGCTAAAACTGCAGAAGTTGTCCAATCACTATTAGTTACTCCAGGGCGTATCGATGAACTCCAGAAGAATGTAGCGGCTTTGCGACGCCCTAATGCAACCAAAGACTTTGCAGATTTTCTTGTGAATCAGTATGGAAAGGAGCTTAATCATTGAAACAGGCAATTATTATTGGAAGCGGCTTTTCTGGTGCAGTATGTGCACGCACTCTAGCTGAACAAGGATATCAAATTCAAGTAATCGAACGACGCAACCATATTGGTGGTAACATGTACGATTATCCCGATTCAGAGGGAATCATTATTCAACAATATGGTCCTCATATTTTTCATACAAATATGGAACGTGTCATCACTTTTTTATCAAAGTTTACTTCATGGTTTTCTTACGAACATCGTGTGTTGGGACAAATTGATGGACAGCTCGTTCCTATCCCTTTCAATCTGCGTTCGCTTGAACTTCTTTATCCTGAAAAAGAGGCATCTTATATCAAGGATATACTCGTCCAAGAAGTTGGCATGGGCAAAAAAGTTCCGATTCTTGAACTTAAAAAACATCGCGATTCACAAATTCGTGCTTTTGCGGATTATGTCTATGAGAAAGTATTTTACCATTATACAGTCAAACAATGGGGAATGACTCCGGAGCAATTAAGCCCCTCGGTTATGAATCGAGTCCCGGTTTATGTCTCCTACGAAGACCGATATTTTCTTGACCAATTCCAAATGATGCCCGTTGATGGTTTTACTCCGCTGTTTACCTCGATGCTCGCACACCCCAACATTCAAATATCTTTGGAATGTGATGCCAAAGAATACTTATCCTTTGATTATCAACATCACAAAGTATTATGGAATGGCAAAGAAATTAATGGACCAATCATTTATACGGGAGCGATTGATGAATTGATGGATTATCAACTAGGAAAACTCCCTTATCGTACATTGCGTTTCGAACTGGAAAACCATCCACTATCAAGTTTTCAACCCGTTGCGGTTGTCAATTACCCGAACACCGAAGAATATACTCGGATCAGTGAATTCACAAAATTTACTAGCGAAAAATTACTTAACTCCACGGTCACCATGAAAGAATACCCAAGTTCTTGGAAAACGGGAGATATCCCTTATTATCCCATCGAAATTGAACCTAATCTTCAATTGCATAAATCCTATCTTGCACTTCTCGAACCCTTCCAAAATTTTTATCCTTTGGGACGGCTTGCTGCTTATAAGTATATCAATATGGATGCCGCTGTCTTATTTGCCCTCCAACTCTGTGATCAAATCATCAAACAAGCACAAGACTAAACATCTTGTGCTTTTCTTTTTCTAGACAAAAGGAGGGTTACCCCTCCTTTGAGTAGGATCGTTATTAAGGCTGAGGATACATATCGAGACCCACTACAGCGATGCAATGGCCACGACCTACGCTAGACATGTCGGCTTGGAATCCCAACTGATTGTTGTAAACAAGTGTGCCAACATCAGAAGTTCCTGATGGCAATGCAGTTGGTATAATTTCTCCAAACGGCAATGCGGGTTGCTGAGTGAGAGCAAAGAAATCTTCGCTGATTGGCACTACATAACGACCGGAAGAATCCCCTAAAGGCATGTCATATTGATATGGTAGATCAGTTGATTGAACAGTTTGAATAACCATATCGGTGTATCCGAAATTCGAACGCAACTCAGGTGCCGTATGATTATACAAGTATTCATCATAACGAAGTTGTTGACTGACAGGCATAATTAGAAAGATAAAGTTCATTTTGCGAGAGGTTAACCCTGTACTCGCATCGGTAATGGTACGAAGAATGCTACCAATGCCGCCATCTTTTACTTGCGTATTAACCTGAGATTTTAGACGCATAGCAGCAAGTTCCATCGCATAAGCTTTAAACCATGATTCTTCTCCTGAAACCCAGTTATTGACGGTTACAGTGCTTGTATCATAAAGAACGGTTTGTGCATAGACCTTGCTGTAGAGAGTATCTTCTAAGTGAATCGCAGCCCCACCACTTGTGCCAATGTTGGAGTTCTGGATGGATACGCTATGGAATCCATGACCGTATATACTGTTTGCCCAAGAATTATAGATGGTTGCATTATTAATGGTAGCGATGGAATGATGGGCACTTGTAACAGCAATCGTGGTTGCTCCAATAACAACATTATCAAGACTCACTTGGGTGCCATAATAGCTTCCTATTCCCACATAGCCGCCTGAGTTTCGGCTCATAAGTTCAATCGAAGCTTCAATTTGACTTTGATCGGTTGAGAAATTTACACTTGGTGTTTGAGTATTTCCAAGAATTGTTAGATTATTGAATTGGACAATTCCATTCGGATTATCATAGGTAATACTGTTCCCAGAGACATCTGTACTGGAGTTGTGGAAAATGGAAACTTGAACATTTCGAACACGATAGGATTGATTATCCGTCAAACCACCCACTTGACCATAACCGTTCAAAGTATCCCCATCTGGGCTATAATTAGTTACCGGCAAATCGCTTCCATCAATGACAAAATAATTACCATTAATGATTAATTGATTGTTAGGTTGATCGCCTGCCGCCGGAACCACTCGTTGGTAAACATTTCCGGTAAGGACATTGGGGTTTGAATTGTAGAGAGCGACGACTGCACTCGGACCAATGTTATAGGGATACAAGATTCCATCGTCGCGATCAATGTATGTTTGTTCGGCTTGAAGTTCCGCTTTTATATTCGAATGTAAGTTAATTACTTGTGAATCCAAATCAGCATAGGCCATTTGAAGTTCAGCATTCGTATAAACATTAATCCCTTCATTTGTGGTAAAGTAGAATGATTTCGACGTGATGTAAGAGTTTATTGCGGCAGGATAGTAAGCAGGGTGTACTTGTATTCGAACGCGATAATTCATCTC
>JBAYCP010000107.1:0-3906 GCA_041668665.1 Bacilli bacterium
AGTCCAAGGATTCTTTACAGCGACCATTCTTTATACCGTGGGTGCCATGGCCATCCTGGGCGCATTTCGTGATGGTTTGCAGGGGGATTCTTCCTTGCTTGTCATGAAGAGTATTTTGGATGGAGTTACCAGTTTATTGTTATCATCAACGTTTGGAATCGGAGTGGCTTTTGCGGCACTCCCTGTCTTGATCTATCAAGGAGGACTTACCTTGCTGGCGGGTGCATTAGAACCTATGATTACTCCTTTATTCCTCACGCATTTCTCACAAGTGGGTGACATCATTCTTGTCGTAATCGGTCTGCAACTGTTACAATGGAAGCAGGTTAAGCCTCTCAACTGGATTCCTGCCTTACTTGGCCCTATACTTCTCGCTTTATTTGGAGTGATTTGAACCAATTCGTCTTGGAAAGGAGGCATCGTATGCAACGGAAACGCATCCCGTTTTATATGCTTCTTGCCGCAACCGTCCTATCAATGGGTTATCTTATTGCCTATTTTGTGATGGTTCTTTCTGGGGCTTTGATGGAACATCATCTCATTTTTATCTTGTCACTATTAGCGCTTACCATGATAGGTGTCATGATTCTTGCATGGAATGAACAAACCTTACTCTTAGGAATCGGTGCAACCATTCTAATGGTATTTGCGCTCATTGAATTGTTGCTTTCTTTCCTTGAACAATGGCAAAACATGCTTTCTTCTCAACCTTGGTTCGATGCATTTTCTCATGTGCTTGGATCATTCGGGATTGTTCTTTTCTTTATGGGAATGTATGAGTATTGGTCACGAAGACTTCGTGAAGGGCGCGCTTATCGTGCAAACTTTGAAACCGGAAACGCTGTTCGTTTTGAATATCATAGGACGAAAAAGACCATAGCCATCCATCTTTCAACATCGTTTCAAACTGATTATGGCTTAACGTGGGAACGAAAGTGTGTCTCGCCAGCGGAACTTCGTGCGATGTTACATCCGGATGATCAAGGAAAACCCTTTTATTTGAATGGGAATGCAGCAACGATTGATCCCGTCGAGTATCGGCTGAAGTTTCCCAACATGGAGACCTATTGTGTGCTTTTAATCAAGGGATCGTATTGGGTCGAACAATATCGGATATGCTTTGGGGTGGATGTTACGGATGTGGAACAATTGCGAACTCAACTGACAATCACCGATCGTCAGTATCATGACTTAGTGGCAGATGCTCGGGCTTTGTTTACTCATAGTGAAGAATTGATTGCTAAAATACGTTTGGACGGATACATCGAATATGCTTCGGATCTTTTTAATCAATACTATGAAATTCCTACGGGAGATACGGTAGTGGGGAAAAGTGTCTTTACCCTTAACGAAGCCGTAGGACATCATGCTCGGAAGTGGCTTGATGAAACGGTTCGTCATGGGACTCATCATGAAACCAATGCCATTCATGTGGGGGGACAAACCATTTGGATTTCTTGGTCCAATCGTTTGTTGTTTGATGCTACAGGCACCCCAGAGTCCATTATATGTTTTGGACATGATATTTCCAACGTGGTGGAAGCGAATCAAGCCCTGGAATTTCAAAATGAACATGATGCTGATACGGGCTTGCTCAATCGTAACGGTCGTTTGAAGGCGTTGGAACGGATGCGTGATGCCCCCCGGGTTCTTTGCATCGCATTTATCATCAAGGACTATTCCGAAATCCTTGGTTATTATGGGAATCAGACCGCCATTGAAGCCTTGCAAGCCGTTAGCCAAGCGTTAACAAGTGTCTTTCCCGAGCACACCATTCTCGCTCGGGATGGCGAGGCAAGTTTCTTGGTGTATTGTGCGGATGAAAAACTAACAAAAGAGATTGCTGTTGAGGATGAAATTCGAGCCAAACACGCAACGATTCAAGAGGCTTTGCTTGCACAAGAATTACGGACACCGATTACACTCGAAGTCGGTTATGCTTTTTATCCCGATGATGTCACCGATTTTGATTTGCTTACTTCTCGGGCGCGTCTCGCTATGTACCAAGCGTTACAAGATGACCGCACCGTCCTAGTGCCCTATCATCCCGATTTATTGAAAGAGTTGGAATCTAATGTGGAGATGGGCTATCGTCTACGTCAAGCCATTGACCATCATGAATTGCAAGTTGTCGGACAAAATGTTCTTGATGTTGTGACTCAACGCATTGTGTATGTCGAATCTTTGGCGCGTTGGCACGATCCCATGTTTGGAGCAGTGGCACCTCCACAATTTATTAAGATTGCTCAGCACGGAGGGTTTTTGGAAAAACTTGACAAAGAGCTCATTGCTCTTGCCTTACAAGCATTTTCTCAATTGCGTATGCAGGTTGGATATGAACATGCTGTTTATGCCGTTAACCTTGCGCCAGCAACCTTTATGGACTCCTCGTTTCCCGATTGGTTGGATGAGTTATGTGAAACATTACGATTTCCTAAAACCCACTTGGTTTTGGAAGTCTCGGAATCAACGTTTGTCAATGATTTGAGTGTGTGTGTGACACATGCCAAAGAGTATCAAAGTCGCGGATATTCGCTAGCGCTCGATGATTTTGGTCGAGAATACTCATCGCTATCGGTTTTGGATGAAACGGATTTTGACTTTATCAAGTTGGACCAATTCTTTGTGGGGCACTTGGATCGTCCCAAATCCAAAGAGATTGTTGCGATGACCGTCCGTATTGCGAAGTTGGAAGAACGGATTCTCATTGCAGAAGGCGTGGAAACCGAACGAGAATCTCAATTATTAGAGGTACTAGGAATTCATTGGCAACAAGGATACTATCATCATCGCCCCAGCCCCATGCTTCAAGAGGAGGAACAGCAATGAAACCATTTCCCCCCACCGAAAACTTGCCATATTATGATCAAAATCTAGATTTTCGTTCCTTGTTTGAACAAGTGCGTCATATCATTTTAGTTATGCATGCACGCACTGGAAAAATCATTTATGCGAATCAATCGGCCTTGGATTTTTATGGATATAATGAGGATGATTTTAATCATTTGTTGATTCAAGACATTAACCAATTGAGTCCAGAAGAAGTGGAAGAAGAAATGCGACAAGCCGAGATGGAAACACGGAATTATTTCTATTTTAGGCACCGCTTGAAAGATGGCACGATTCGCCAAGTGGAAGTCTTATCACGTCCTGTCGAGTTGTATGGGCAACCTCATTTGCTTTCGGTAATCTCTCCTGTGGAACAGCAAGGAAGAATTCGAATGCTGATCTCGGATGCCTTTGAACGCTCGGAAGAAGCCATTGCGTTATTGGATCCTAACTACCACATTGTTGCAATCAATCGGCAATTTACACAATTATTTGAATACACCATTGAGGAAGCCAAAGGCAAGCCCATTGAAGATCTGGTCATTCCTGATCATCTTGGCATTCAAATGGAAGACCATTATGCCACTGCATTAGCGGGATTGATGGATAATATTGAGACAGTTCGTCACACCAAAAGTGGCACATTGATTCCGGTTAACATCTTATTTTTACCCTTCTATTCGGGGAATGAATTACTGGGGGCTCAAGTCGCTTATCGCGATATTCGCGAGAAGCTAGCGCGGGAGGAAGAGTTAAAGCTCTTTCGTGAAATTGCGCACGCCAATACCGACGGCATTCTAATCACCGATGCCGAGCATAACATTACTTGGATCAATACCGCATTTGAGAAACTCTCTGGATATACCATGGAAGAGCTTGTGGGGCATACGCCCAAAAAACTTAGTTCGGGGTTGCATGGACCGGGGTGGTATGAAATGCTGTGGGAGAAAGTTGCCGCCCATGGCGAATGGCAAGGTCAAATCTGGGATCGTAGTAAAGAGGGCGAAGTTCGAGCCCAGTGGTTACAAATTTTCCCGATTAAAAACAAAGAAAATATTATAAAAAACTATGTAGGGG
>JBAYCP010000108.1:0-3895 GCA_041668665.1 Bacilli bacterium
AAAAGGAGCTCATCTTGAATATGTTGTGGTGGATAAAGAAGCAATCATCTCTGAGGTCAAAGAAATCATTGGTAAAGAAAATCAACCTGTGATAATCAAGCAAGAGGAAGTGATTTGATGAGAATTTTGTTTGCAGCTTCGGAGGCCGTTCCTTTTATTAAAACGGGAGGACTTGCTGATGTCGTCGGCACGCTTCCAAAGTTCATTCATTCCCATGAAGCTGAAGTCATTGTAGTGTTGCCCAAATATCGTTCAATTGCCACTCATTTCGTTGAAGCCATGCAGTTTATACGATGGTTTCATATTGCGTTTGGAAATGAACACGAATATGTTGGCGTTTTTCGCTATGAATTTCAAGGAAGGACGATATATTTCCTTGATAATGAGAAGTTCTTTGGACGTGAAGAACTATATGGCTATGAAGATGACACTATGAGGTTTGCATATTTTAATTTAGCAGTTATTGCGATGATTCAGCAAATGGACATGGATGTTGATGTTATTCATTGTCATGATTGGCATACCGCAATGATTCCTGCAATTATAGCAGAACGGTATTCTATGGATTCCCATTTTCGTGGAGTAAAGTGTGTTCTTACCGTTCATAATCCTGCTTATCAGGGATATGGTCCACGTTCGATGCTATCAGATATCTTTCAAATTAGCGATGAAACTTACCTTAGTGGGAAGAACCGATTTGGAGATGGTATCAGCTTTCTAAAATCTGGTTTAATTTATTCGGACAAAATTACTACAGTAAGCCCAACCCATGCTGAGGAGTTATTGACACATGAGATTGCCCATGGGCTAGAAGGGGTCTTTCAGCTTCGACATAGTGATCTTGTTGGGATTTTAAATGGAATTGATTATCAAATCTATAATCCAGCAAATGATCCAGCATTGGTAAAGCCTTTATTTGGGTATGGAAAAAATCGTGCAGAAAATAAAGCAGTCTTGCAGCAAATGTTTCACCTTACTATTGATCCAGACATTCCATTAATTGGAATGGTTACTCGACTTGTGGACCAAAAAGGGATTGCATTGGTTCTCGATGCTTTTGAATCTATCATTCAACTTCCAGCGCAAATTATTATATTGGGAAGTGGAGACCCAAAATATGAACAACAATTACGAGAAATGCAGTTTTCATATACGAATCAAGTGGGCGTATATATTGGCTATAATGATCGAATTGCTCGGCAAATATATGGAGGATCCGATTTATTCTTAATGCCTTCTTTGTTTGAGCCTTGTGGAATCTCACAAATGATTGCTATGCACTATGGCTCTATTCCTATTGTGCATCAAACAGGGGGCTTGTATGACACCATTGAACCCTATAATGAATATATTGATTCCGGAAACGGATTTGGCTTTCTCCGATATCGCGTCGAGGATATGCTCTCGATTATACGCTACGCCATTTCTTTTTATCAAAACAAGAAAATATGGCGAAAACTCGTGAAGCGAGCGATGGCTGTTTCGTTTGATTGGGGCCAATCGGCTTTGAATTATCTCGAATTATACAACAAAATCGTTGGAAAACATCACAATGATTAATACAATTCAAATATTGTTTGATGCGGAAGCTCGTTGGTATTCTAGATATGAGCCCGCGACGATTACAAGGAATATCCCTGTTTGGAAACGACAAGATGAAACTTATTACAGCCCTATGCTTTCTCATCAATGGTTTCATCAAAAGATGCTTGAAGAAACATTCTCTTTCCAGCAGTGGATAAAAAAGCATTCATTTGATTCTATTCCTATTTCATGCGTTCGAGTCCCATTTTCCTCATTAATTAATTATTTTAGTCAAGACCGTACGAATCGAATCATGTCATTTGTAAAGAATGATCATTTAAATGTATTGATTATCAAGTGGGGAATGAAGTTCTACCCCGAAATTGTTCAAGTATATGTCAATGAAAAAGAGCATCCTCAGTTTGGGGTCTTACTCGATGAGATTAATCAGGGGAACGCTGATTGTTCCCTGTGGTGTACCTATCAAGCAATGCTCCATTTGAATTATCAATGGATTAATCGCCAAGAAATCCATGTGATGTCTCAACAAGATTGGGTTCCTTTTTTTGAGATTCCTTATTATTTTCCTTTTCCCCAAAAACTTTGCATTCCTGATAATGATTTTTTTCTTAAGGAAGGACTATCTTCTGGATGGTTTTCAATGAAAAACAATGCACTTCAAATGGGACTCTTGCGATTTTCTCTCGGTTCAAGCCATCGTGAAAAGGAACTCCTTCATTTTGATTTACAAAAAGGAGATTATCAACTAATGATGTCTCCAGAGTCTCCACTAATTTGTGAGGAAAAGAGCGATTATGTTCTATCTGTTTCGTATGATGAGTTCCTTAATTATCTGCATAAGATTCCAGAGTTTAGGGAAGAGGATCCCCATCTTGAATTAGCGATGATAGCAGCCATGGGCGGACATTTCTTTTTGCTTATGAATCATAAAACCCCAATTGCATCGTTTTGTGTGGAGCGAGTAGGGGAGAATTTTGATTATATTTCATATGTTTCGATTGTTCCCGAATTTAGAAAATCGATGGTATCAAATACCCTTATGCAAGCTATTCAATACTATTCCTTTGGTGCAAAAAAGAGAAATTTGGTAGCAGTCATTACTCCTGCCATTGTTCACTATTATCAAAAAGCGGGTTATCAAACCGTGGGCTATTGGTCGTTGTGATGAAGTTGATGTCTTTGTCGATGATACAATAAGGAAAAACCGATAATTGCTGCAACAAGTGATGCAACAAAGGTTGAAAGCGTGCGAAAAGCGATGGTAGAGAAGAGTGACTCTGGTAACATAATTATTAAAAGGTCATTATAGTCAAGCAACCATAAATCATTGGAAAAGAAAATGTGATGAAACGCTTCAAAAACTCCATAGAAATCGAACAGTGCATAAATTCCAACTGCAAAAACTATGGCAAAGAAGCCAACCAATGTAAAGAGAGGAACTTTTGCCCACGTCCGAATGATGTGTTTTTGTCGATATGCCAAATAAGCCAAGGCAACACCTAGAAAGAATAACGCAATTCGTGCGATTCGTCTTCCTTCTATGAATAAGACTTTGACATCAACCATATGTTGAATTTCGCGATCGCGAAAGGCGTTGACGCTTTGATGATCAAGTGTTTCTACGACAATTTGCATGTTATCGTGTTTGTCTTCGAGGTATGTCAAAACATGATTGATTACTTGGTCCAGCGTTTCAAGACTCATATTTGCAGCTTCTGAGGAATGGTTTTGGACAAACTGCTCATGATAAAAACTACGATTCAATGCAAGAGGCATTAAGGAAAGATACAAAACAAGAATAAGAACCGCTACCGTCATAGCGACAAGCACTATTTGATCGAGTGCTTTAAAACCCCAACGATTCGTCAAGATACAATCCCCCGTTTCTCGGAACTATTTTTATTATAGCACGAAACGAAAACTACTAAAATAAGATGGTCGCTTTTGATTGTGTTTTGAACTATAATTTGTAATAATACAACTATTAGGGGAGGAAAGATCTTATGATTTCATCGGATTTTATTCATGGGAGTGCTGTCGATCAGGAAACGCCTACAAAAAGTGAAGGCTTATGGGGAGCACTATTAGGATTTGGCTACCTTACTTTTTTGGCGCTTATACCTTATTTAGTTTTACGGTTGGTATTTCCTCAATGGAATGAGTCCATATTAACCTCAATGGCTCAGTTAGTGACCGTAGCAGGAGTATTAGTGGGGATGTATTTTATTTCGCGTCGTACAATTCCCGCATTGCTTCAAGGATTTCGAGGAGTCTCTCCTAAAATGGGATTAATCTACGGCTTGGTCATGTATGGAGTTTCAATGGGGTGGGCACTTATCGATATTATGCT
>JBAYCP010000109.1:0-3869 GCA_041668665.1 Bacilli bacterium
GTCGTCTTCAATGAAGTAGAAGGAAGTTCTGATGAAGCCGATCGTCGTTTGTCGGATTACGAAGAATTCCTTGCTGTCGTCGATGCCAACATCGGTGGACACATTCCAGCCGCTGAAAAAGAAGCCTATAAATTATCCGCGTATGCGATGAGCTCTTTCATTGCCATCCGTATGTTCATGGAAGGTTTGAAACGTGTCAACGCTCAAGAAATGGAACTCACCGCCGCCAACTATGTCATGGCGATGGAACAAGGCAAGATCCCAGTCGCTATCTCCGGTAGTGTCAACTATGAAGGTGGCCAACGGATTGGTCTTGACTCCCTCTCCTTCGTCAAATACGTGAAACCAGCCACCGGCACAGTCGCCGCTGCTGGATCCTTCGTCGAAGAAGCTCCAATGAAATCCATTGATGACCTCTTTGCCGATCTTTCTACCATCACAGCCTAACACGTACTAGCCTAACTAGTTTCTTCTCGAGGGGGAACCTCCAGTTCCCCCTTCGCTCTTTTTGAAAAGAATGGAGGAATCCTTGTGGATTATCACAGCAAACTCATTTCACTCGAACAAGCTTTAGCACTCGTTCAATCCAATATGAATATTTTTACAGGTCTTGGCGGAAGTGAAGCCCAAGCCTTTATGTCAAAATTGCATACAATCGCGGACCGGGTCAAGAATGTTACCATTACCAACTGTCTTCCCATGTCCACGGCCGAATATATTTTCTACCCTGAATCCTTTAAGGTGGATGGCTGGTTTTATTCGCCTTTGCTGCGCAAAGCGCATGCCCAAGGGAATGTCACCTTTATCCCGAATCACTTGCATCTTGCATCCGAACGGTTAAACAATGTCACTCCCGATATTTTTATTGGAGTAGCAACCCCTCCCGATAAGCATGGATATGTCTCCCTCTCGTTAGGGAACACCTATGAAAAGCGGGCCATTGAAGCCGCTAAAATGGTTATCTTAGAAATCAATCCCAACTATCCACGAACCTATGGCGATTTGGAATTGCACATGAGTCACGTGGATTATGTGGTGGAAGTAGATTATCCAGTTCCTGTCTTACCGGATGCACCAATGAGTGACAAAGATGAAAAGATTGGCAAGTTAATTGCGGAATACATCCATGATGGCGATTGCTTGCAACTCGGAATTGGTGGAGTCCCTAATGCAGTTGCTGCGGCTCTCAAGCATCACAAAGATTTGGGGATTCATACGGAAATGTTAACGTCAGGTATGGTGGACCTCATCGAAAGTGGCGTCGTCAACAACTCAAAGAAACAAAATCATCGGGGCAAAACGGTGGCAACCTTTGCTCTTGGAAGCAAAAAGCTCTATGAACTCATCGATGGGAACCCTGCGGTAGCACTCATGGATGGAAAATATGTCAATGATCCCAACGTGATTGCCTTGAATGACAATCAAGTATCCATTAATGCCACACTTGAAGTCGACTTAACAGGTCAATGCTGCTCGGAATCCATTGGTTCGATGCAATTCAGTGGGGCCGGCGGTCAAGTCGATACCGCGATGGGGGCGCAGGCTTCGAAGAATGGTCGTTCCTTTGTTGCACTTTATTCCACGGCGATGGTGAAAAATCCTGAAACCGGGATCAAAGAAGAGGTATCAAAGATTGTGCCACAATTAAAACAAGGAGCCATTGTGACCATGCAACGTCAAAATGTGCAATACATTGTTACCGAATATGGAGTGGCTTCTTTGCGTGGGTGTACCGTCAAAGAACGTGTGGAACGTCTCATTGCCATTGCTCATCCGAAATTTCGGGAACAATTGTGGAAAGATGCCATGGAAATTGGGCTATACCCCAAAAAGTGATCACGTATGGCATATTTAAATTTCCGCGGCAAACAAATCTATTATGATGTTCAAGGCAAAGGCGAACCTTTGGTGTTGCTGAATGGCATCATGATGTCAACCCTTAGTTGGGAGCCTTTTGTCAAAACTCTATCTCCCTATGTTCAACTCATTCGCTTGGATTTTTTGGATCAAGGACGATCCGATAAAATGGTCGGTGAGGCTCCATACACCCAAGATCTTCAAGTCGAAGTCTTACGAGCAGTTCTCGATGAACTTCAACTTTCACAAGTACACCTCATGGGCATTTCGTATGGTGGAGAAGTCGCCTTGCGCTTTGTCGCACAACATCCTCACTATGTGAAACGCTTGCTGTTGTTTAATACCACCGCTTATACCAATCCCTGGCTCTATGACATTGGAAAAGCTTGGAATCTTGCGGCGGGAACACGAGTGGCTGAGGCGTATTACTATACGACCATTCCTGTCATCTATTCTCCAGAATTCTACGAACAGCGCCTGGATTGGATGCGTCGTCGTGAAGGAGTCTTGTTCCCGGTTTTCGGAAATCCCGAATTTACGGAGGCGATGATTCGTTTGACGCTCAGCGCTAATGACCATGATGTACGGGACAAACTGGCAGCCATTAAGGTTCCCACATTGATTGTGGGGAGCGAACAAGATTACATTGTTCCACTGGCACAGCAAGAATACTTGCATCAACACATTCAAGGGTCTCAACTGGTAAAAATTCCCCATTCGGGGCATGCTTCCATGTACGAGCGACCCGCCATCTTTGCTTCTTTATTGCTTGGGTATGTCTTATTGCCCAGCACGGAATTTCCGATTTAATTCGAAGTTGATTGTTGAAAGATTTGTAAGCGTATCACAAGGAGCGCGCTTCCCTCGCTCCTTGTCGTTACGTTCAAAGGAGGAATACCCATGGACTACGCTGTCGGGACCAAAGCGTCCTTGACCAAAACGATTACGGCGAAAGATGTGCAAATGTTTGCAGAAGTCTCGCTGGATCACAATCCGATTCATTTGAACGAAGAGGCCGCAAAGAATAGTATTTTTGGACGTTGTATCGCACACGGTGTCATTTCACTTGGACTCATTTCGGCCGTGCTTGGCAATCAAATGCCTGGCCCAGGAAGCATTTATTTGAAACAAGAAATCAAATTTTTGATTCCGGTATTCTTGGGGGATACCATAACCGCCGAAGTTGAGATTACCGAATTGATTCCTGAACGCAGCCGATACATTATCCGCACAGACGTCAAAAATCAAGCGGGCAAACTCGTGGCAACAGGTTTTGCCACCGTCTTACATAGTTAGGAGGGACACTATGATATTAGAACAAACCAAAGAAATGGCGGCCTTTCACCGCTTGCTACAAGATTTTGTAGCCAATGAAGTGAAACCGTTCGCCCAAGAAATTGATGAAGAAGAGCGCTTCCCATTGGCAGCCGCAAAGAAGATGGGGGAAATCGGTCTTTACGGCATTCCATTTCCGAAGGAATATGGGGGAGCAGGCGGAACCACTGAGATGTATGCCTTAGCGGTGAGCGAAATTGCCAAAGCTTGTGCAACCACTTCGGTTGTGCTATCTGCGCATGTATCCTTGTGTGAAGCGCCCATTTTTGAATTTGGGACCAAAGAACAAAAAGAGAAATACTTACCCAAACTTATTACTGGCGAATGGCTCGGAGCCTTTGGACTGACCGAACCTAACGCAGGAACCGACGCCTCAGGTCAACAAACGATGGCCTATTTGGATGGCGAGGAATATGTTTTGAATGGTAGCAAGATTTTTATCACCAACGCTGGCTATGCCGATGTCTACATCATCTTTGCCATGACCGACAAGTCGCAAGGAGTGAAAGGAATTAGCGCCTTCATTGTGGAAGCGACTACTCCAGGATTTAGTGTTGGAAAAAAAGAAAAGAAAATGGGCATTCGTGGGTCCTCTACTTGCGAACTCATCTTTGAGAACTGCCGCATTCCGAAAGCCAATTTATTGGGGGCGGAAGGCAAAGGCTTTGGTATTGCCA
>JBAYCP010000110.1:0-3814 GCA_041668665.1 Bacilli bacterium
ATTCCGGTCACGATTACATGAACGGTATCACCCATGCGAAATAAATCTTTCGGGTGTTCCACCCGTTCGTGCGCCAACTTCGACACATGGACCAAGGCTTCACAGCCACCAAACAATTCTACAAAGATTCCATAGGCTTCAATACGAGTGATTTTTGCATCATAGATTTCACCGACTTTAGCAACGCGGACAATTTCTTCAATTTTCTGCGAAGCAAGTTCTAGAGGTGCATAATCGTTATGGTACATCACAATGCGACCTGTTTGTTCAATATCAATTTTAACATTGTCGCATTTCGCAATAATATCATTAATAACTTTTCCACCCGGCCCAATGACATCGCGAATTTTATCAATGTCGATTTGCATGACTTTAATCTTGGGAGCATATTTGCCCACTTGTTCCCGTGGAGCCGGAATGGTAGCTTCCATGACATCCAAAATTTGCATGCGCCCTTGTTGAGCTTGAGTGAGTGCTTGTTGTAGAACCGCCCGATTAATGCCAGAAATTTTGATATCCATTTGTAACGCAACGACTCCATCACGTGTTCCAGCAACTTTGAAGTCCATATCGCCAAGATGATCTTCCATCCCTTGGATATCGGTAAGAATCGTATAGGCAGCCCCTTGAGCGATTTCACCTTGGGCGATTAATCCCATTGCAATGCCACCAACGGGTGCTTTGATGGGAACTCCTGCTGCCATCAACGCCATCGAAGAGGCGCAAATAGAGGCTTGCGAGGAGGAACCATTGGATTCCACAACTTCGGAGACAACACGAATGGCGTAAGGGAAAGCTTCTTCATTAGGAATGACTTGAGCGAGGGCTCTTTCGCCCAAAGCACCATGTCCAATTTCGCGGCGTCCAGGAGATCCCATGCGACCGGTCTCTCCAACCGAGAATGGTGGGAAGTTGTAATGGTGCATGAAACGTTTGTTTTCTTCATCGGTAACATTGTCGATGATTTGAGCATCGCCAATGGCGCCAAGGGTGCAAACCGAAATGACCTGTGTTTCTCCACGAGTAAACATGGCCGATCCATGAACACGTGGTAATAAATCCACTTGTGCATTTAATGGGCGAATTTCTTCAATCGCACGTCCATCTGGGCGGACTTTTTCTTCGGTAATTAAACGGCGAACTTCATCTTTAACAATGTCATGTAAAACATCATTCACTTGTTTTAACGTTTTCTTTTTCGTGGCTTCATCCGTATAAACTTGCGCGTCATAATGGGCAAGAATTTCTTCGTTGATGGCATCAATTGCGCCATAACGCGCCAATTTTTCGTGAATCCGAACCGCTTCAATCAAACGATTTTTTGCCATATCATCAACGGCTTTGCGCAAGGCTTTTTCTACCTCATATAATTGAATTTCGCGCTTGGCTTTTCCCACTTCGCGAGCAATTTCTTCTTCAAAAGCTATCAATTCTTTGATTTTTTCGTGACCAAACATGATGGCCTCAAGCATCGCTTCTTCAGAGACTTCTTTGGCACCAGCTTCCACCATATTGATGGCATCTTTGGTACCGGCTACGTAAAGATGAATATCGGATTCTTCAAGCTCTTTGACACTTGGGTTCGCAATATATTCTCCATTGACTCGTCCAACTTGGACTCCTGCGATGGGACCATTGAATGGAATGTCAGAAATGCAAAGTGCAAGGGATGACCCAAACATGGCAGTCATTTCAGGAGAGGAATCATTATCCACCGACATCACGGTATTAACAACTTGGACTTCATTACGGAAGCCTTCTGCAAACAAGGGGCGTAAGGTCCGGTCAATTAACCGCGACGCTAACACTGCATGTTCGCTGGGGCGTCCTTCACGACGCAAAAAACTACCAGGAATCTTTCCTACCGAATAGAGCTTTTCTTCAAACGAAACGGTCAATGGAAAGAAATCCAAATCCTTCGTTTGTTTGGAACCTACTGCGGTAGATAGAATCACGGTTTCATCGTAACGAACCAAGACCGATCCATCGGCTTGCTTCGCAATTTCACCCGTCTCAACGACGAGTTTTTTGCCACAAAACTCTTTTGTGAACACTTTTTTTGGCATAGAACCACCTCTTTATTTTTCTTTGTTTATTACTTATCTATTTTACCATACATTCAAATAAAATCCTATGATTTCTTTTTGCCTTGCTTTTGGACAAGCCAGGCATGGAGTCCAAAAAATAATAGGTCGATGAAGGCAACTATAATCAATGCATATAGATAACTGGCAATTCCTAGTGTATCACTAAGAAAATCACCAACAATAAGCAACACAAGATTAACTCCCGCTAAAAATTGTAATTGTCTGCCCCATTTTTCGTTCGCTTCTTTCAGCTTAGCATCCCGGCGAAAGGCTGCGCCAACCAACAGCAAAGGCATGACTGCCAGGATCATCATTCCTTTTCGAACCCACTCATTTTCAATCCACATATATAAGCCTCCTTCAAACAAAAAGCCAGCAGAAGCTGGCCTTGCATTATTTACGAATGTTTAATTCTTTGATAACAAATTGATAACGTGCTTCATCGTTACTTCTCAAGTAATCAAGCAAGCCCCGACGTTTCCCAACCAAGACCAATAAGCCCCGGCGAGAATGATTGTCTTTCGCATGCACTTGAAGATGCTTGGTAAGATCATTAATTTGTTCGGTCATCAAAGCGATTTGAACTTCGGTGGAACCGGAGTCTTTTGAAGTCTTCCCAAATTTCGTGATCAATTCTTGCACGCGTTCTTTTGTAACTGCCATTGATATATCCTCCTTTAATTGTTTGCTCCAAGCTTTATCCCAGTATGTCGTTGGAGATTCAACAAACCGCGAAAAAGTCGATGCCCTATTATCATACACACCTTTGCTTCAAAAAACAACTTATATTCATCGTTTTTGTGAATTTGCTTCTCAAAAAAAGAGGAGCCCATCCTTAGGCTCCTCTACATTCAATGTTACAGCGTCCAATCAATAGGGGTATAACCCTTTTGAATCAAATACTCATTGGCTTGGGAGAATGGCTTAGAGCCATAGAATCCATTAATCGCAGAAAGTGGTGAGGGATTGGCTGCAGTAAGAATCAAATGGTTGGGATTCGTAACTCGATCTCCTAGATCCTTAGCATACTCTCCCCATAAAATAAAGACTTTGGGGCGTGAATCTGCAACAAGAGCATCAAATAGATTGGTCGAAAAATCTCGCCAGCCGCAATCCGCATGCGAAGCGGGTTTATCCGCAGGAGCTGTAAAAATAGTATTCATCAAGAGCACACCTTGTTTGGCCCAATTAATGAGACTGGCATGATTGGGCAAGGGAATCTTGACATCTTCTACCGCTTCTTTCACTAAGATGGCTGAAGTTTGATTAGGTTTCACTTCGCGACGCGTAGAATATGCTAAGCCATCGGCTTGATTCTTGCGATAAAACGGAATCTTACCGATAATGATAACTTTTGCATTATCAAAGTCCGTGTATTCAAAACAACGGAATAAATCTTCTTGGGGAGGATAGACTTTGTTGGATTCAAATTCTTTCTTGACAAAATCCACCATACCCGCATAATAGGCATATTTCTGTTCTTGCTTAAGTAGTGGCATCCAGCCTTCGGACACCGATAGAGTAAGACCTTCCCAAAGATCGAACGGTACAGTATTACGAGTAACAAGCCCTCGGAGAGGTTCCACTCGCATTGGAATAGGTTCCGGCTCCTTAATGGGTTCCGGTTCCTTGATGGGTTCCGGTTCCTTGACGGGTTCCGGTTCCTTGATGGGTTCCGGCTCCTTGACGGGTTCCGGCTCCTTGACGGGCTCCGGTTCCTTGATGGG
>JBAYCP010000111.1:0-3814 GCA_041668665.1 Bacilli bacterium
AATGGCGTCGGCTTTGTGCTTCAGCACGAAGGTGAGACCTTGGTCTATATGACCGATACCGGGTATCTTCCCGAAAAGATGGACCCCTTTCTTGCTAACGCCACCCATTATATTTTAGAAAGTAATCACGATATTCGGATGTTGCTTTCCACGGAACGTCCGCAGCGGTTGAAGAAGCGGATTTTGTCCGATTCGGGACATCTTTCGAATGTAGCGGCCGCCGAAGCTCTTTGTCGCTTGGTCGGACCCAAGACACGTTCGATTGTCTTAGCCCATGTGAGTGAGGAAGCGAACACACCGGAACTCGCTCACCATACGTTGATCCAAACATTTGCCGAAGAGGGAATTTCACTTGCAGGAATTTCCGTGCAAGTGGCTGCCCAACATTTTGTTACGAAAGGAGAGGGATTTTGGTAATGAAAACAATGAAAAAAAGATGGATTGCCTTATGGACTTCACTGATGGTGGTGCCACTAGCCACCGGTTTTATCGTGGAAACCAACGCGACAGCAAACACAGCATTATTAGAAATTGCCACTCCTATCGATGATGCTGCTTTGTATGCATCCACGGTGACAAGTAGTGTCTCAGTGTTAAACTATGGTTCCACCGGCACGACTTTACAAGGAATTGGCAGTGGGGTTGTCTATCGTCAGGACCTTCAAGGATATTATGTCATCACCAATCATCATGTGGTCGATGGAGGGACTTCCTTTGAAGTCATTCTTTCCACCAAACAGCGGCTTAGTGCGACCTTGCTTGGGAGTGATGATGATCAAGACATTGCAGTCTTACGCCTGTCAACTTTGGCCAACGTGACAGTGGCGACGATTGATTTGGAAGATACTCTTATTCCTGGGGAAGAGGTCTTTGCGATTGGGACCCCGGGTGAAATTGACTTTGCCTTTACTTTGACCAAAGGAATTGTGGCCGGAGTGGATCGAGTGGTGGACTTGGATGAAGATGTTTTGCTTCACCAACAAACTCATGCCATTCAAATGGATGTAGCCGTCAATCCCGGGAACTCTGGAGGACCCTTGTTCAACAGCCAAGGGAAATTGATTGGAATTAATTCACTCAAATTAACCAGTGACGGTTATCGTCCGGTCCAAGGTCTTAATTTTGCTTTACCGATTCATGATATGTTTCTAGCGGCAGAAAGTATTCGTACCCGTTACATTTCTCCTTCTCGACTAGGAACATTTGTACGCTCCACCTTGGGCGACCATCAGTACCGTTCCATTTTGGAACTGACCTATCATGAACGATACGAGCTCGGATTACCCTCGGAGATACGCCAAGGAGTCTTTCTCCAAGACGTTGTCGATGGGACCAACGCACTCACCACTGCGGGGATGAAAGACTATGATGTCATTACAAGTTGGAATGGAATCGCCGTTCGTGACAAGGTTCATTTGCGACAGTTGTTATACGCGACAACATCATCCACCCAAGTTCAATTAACCATTCGCCCCTTTTTGGAAACGGGCTATGGTGCGGCCACAGTGAAAACAGTCACTGTTGCCTCGGCATAAAGGAGGAATAAGAATATGAAATGGAAAAAACATCTACTAACCGTTCTTATCGCGATGAGCACCTTGCTCGTGAGCGGATGCGGATTGAATGAGTGGCTGTCCTCGCTTTCGTTCCCGACCAGTTCGTCCTCGGGATCGTCGGTGCCCATTACCACGACTTCCTTATGTTCAGGATTACCCAGTGGAAGTAGTGGCAATACGACCTCTCACGTAAGCATAGCAACCCTTAGCCTTGCCCCTTCCAGCATTTATCAAAGTGTGGAACCTTCCGTCTTTTTAATGAATGCGTGTTATGTCCAGTCGAGTCAAGAATATTACTATACAACCTCAGGATTCTTGCATAGCTCCGTTGATAATGGCGATGGAACCACTACCTATTACCTGCTTTCCAGTGCATCAGGAATCTTCCATTACTATCAAGTCCAAGGCGAAGTGTTGTCGATGAAAGAACAAGGAGTCTTCGAATTTGTCTTCCGTAATGGAAGTCGATATTTAGGGGAATATGTTGGTTCCTATGATGCCTTTGATGTCGCCGTCTTTGCCCTCACCACCGAAGATGTTTTACCCCTTCCTACCATAGGGAGCTCGGATGATTTACTTGTGGGTCAAGCGGTTTATGCGATTGGGACCCCCGCCTTTGATGTCAGTCTGATCAACACCTATGTGGGGGGAGTTGTTTCGGGGCTTCACCGCCGACAATATGTGTATTTTAATGATACCGCTTATGCGTTGGCGGATTATTCGGTTTTCCAATTTGATGCTCCCATCAATGGTGGCATGGAAGGTGGCGCCGTGGTGAATACCAACGGTGAAATTGTGGGAATGCTTTCCTACAAATACGTGGATGATACCAGTGATGTCACCTTTGAATCCATTGCCATGGCGGTTGGAATGGATGACATCGCCCGTGTCATTGATCAAATTATTGCCACCGGAACGTATGCACGTCCAACCATTGGAATCACCATTATGGATGTTGCATTGTTATCCAGTCAAGATCGTTTGGCCAATGGCATCTATGCATCTTTGTATGAAGGAGTCATGGTATCGACCGTAGCTTCAGGAACTGCGGCTTCACGCGCTGGCATGGTTGCAGGGGAGGTTGTAGTTGCCTTTAATAGCCAAGAAGTCACCAACATTGCCTCGCTCGCCAGTTATTTGGTTCGCACGATTGCGGGAGAGAGCATCACCCTCACAACGGTCAATTCCTTGGGTATTACCAAAAATTATACGGTTCAACTGTAATGATGAGTGTACGCTTATTGGTCGTGGGGACCTTAAAAGAAACGTATTGGTCCCTCGCCCAAACAGAATATGGGAAGCGATTGTCTCGTTTCATCAAATTGGACATTCTCGAGCTTGCCGAAGCCAACAATAAAAGCGAACGAGTCGCTGAGATTGAACTTGCCAAACAACAAGAGGGTGAGCGCATCTTAGCCAAAATCAAGCCGGATGACTTTGTCATTTTGTTGGATGGGCGTGGAGAGAATATCTCTTCGGAGTTTTTTGCCGAACGTTTGGAGCAATGGTCTTTGCGAGCCTCTCAACTGACTTTTGTCATTGGTGGATCCTATGGTGTCTCGGAGCTTGTTCAACAACGCGCCAACTGGCTATGGTCCTTTGGAGCCCAAACCTTTCCTCATCAGATGATGCGAATTATGGTCCTCGAACAAGTGTATCGTGGTTGGATGATCTTGCATCACCAGCCCTATCATAAATAACTGCCGAAATAAACCGCTTTCATAGCGGTTTATTCATAGAATGCATTGACTTGTATCGAGGGAGTCGATAGAATACGAGCATTATGAACGAAAGGAGGGTCTCTCATGTATCAAAGCAAATTAAGCATTCAAGAAACCGAAGCAGCCATCAAATGGATCAAAGATGCTTTTGAAATGGAGCTTGCCAAGGCGCTGCGCTTGGTGCGGGTATCAGCCCCATTGTTTGTCGCTGCGGACACTGGGCTGAATGACCGTTTGTCGGGTCATGAACCTCCACTGTCGTTTGAGTATCAAGGGACCATGGTCGAAGTGGTTCAATCGTTGGCCAAATGGAAGCGACAAGCGCTCCATGATTATGCCATTCCTTTACACACTGGGATCTACACCGATATGAATGCCATTCGACCCAACGAGACGTTGGATGCGACCCATTCCTTGTATGTTGACCAATGGGATTGGGAGAAGAGCATTGAAGCCCGCGATCGTTCTCATGCGTATTTGCAACAAGAAGTACAAACCATTTATCAAGTAATGAAAACCATTGAACAACGATTGTTG
>JBAYCP010000112.1:0-3760 GCA_041668665.1 Bacilli bacterium
CAAAGCAAAAGAAAGATTCCGAATTAGATATTTTCCATTCGGTAAGCGTAATGAAACATTTTGAAGTTCGAGCATAATTTTGACCACCTTTCGCACAAAAACAAACCTTGTGGTGGCCGGAAAAGGCGCGCCACAGCAGCGATGAGGCTATTTGTTATCTTCTTTTGAAGATCAATTAGCGTTGTCGTGCTGCGTGAATCATGGCACTACCCCCTTTACATGAAGTATTGTAACATGGATGTTGCCATTTAGGAAAGCGGGAGAATAATCGCAACTTGGCGGATAATCCGTTCAAAGTCTTGATGCGAATATATCACAGGTACAGGATATAGTGGGTTGGCTTCTTGAGCCGCACGTTTCACCATTGTTTTTAGATTCGATTCTGTCACTTTCACATCAAATTGATGAGGAATCTTCATTTGCTGATTCCAGTCACGAATAAGTTCAAGTACTTTTTTTGCTTGTTCTTCGATGGAATCACTTGGGTTACCTAGTTGAAGTTCTTTGGCGATTTCCGCCATCTTTGCGTCAATGGCATGACCATAGTCGATCAACACCAACGGCAATAAAACGGCGTTTGCTAACCCGTGTGGTATTTGATAAAATCCACCAAAGGTATGAGCAATGGCATGAACATTCCCTACATAAGCTCTGGTAAAAGCGACACCTGCTTCATAAGCTGCAAGTTGCATTTGCTCACGTGCTTCTCGATCGCTTCCATTTTGATAGGCACGTAATAAGAATTGATGAATGCGCCGGATGCTTGACAAGGCCATTGCTTTTGTATGGGGCGTATTCCCTTTTCCAATGAAGGCTTCGATGGCATGCGTCAACGCATCAAGACCCGTAGTAGCGGTAACAAAAGGGGGTAATTGAATGGTTAATTCCGGATCTAAGATGGCGTATTGAGGGATAAGAACTGGGTCATTAATTGCATATTTTTCATGAGTTTGGGCATTAGTCACTACCGCAGCAACCGTTGCTTCTGATCCTGTCCCAGCGGTGGTAGGAACTGCAAATAAAGGAGGAATCGCTTTGCGAACTTTCAATATTCCTTTTAAATCAGGGATTCTTTTATGAGGGCGCGCAACACGAGCACCTACAGCTTTGGCAACATCCATTGGAGAACCCCCTCCAAAAGCGATGATTGCTTGAGCATTCATCGAATAAAACCGAAGGAGAGCTTGCTCAATATTATCAATGGTTGGATTGGGGACTACTTCATCAAAAACTTCGTAAACTATCTGATGCTTTTGAAGCGAAGAAAACAAAGAATCCAATAAATGCAAGCGCATAAGTCCTTGATCAGTGACGATAAGAACACGAGTCATTCCTTGGTTGGCCAAGAGCTCAGGAAGTTTAAAAATGCTACCAGGGCCTTTGATTAATTGAGGTTCACGAAAGGGAAGAAAATGAGATACTAACCACAGTATTTTTTGATACGAACGATATGCAATACGTTGTAATCCATTCATTGAGATCCCTCCTTATTTTAAAAATCGTTTGGCAAGACCCATCTTGGAATCATTGTAGGGGTGATAACGTAACGATAAGTCCACTCGATTGCTACGAGATACAACACCTTTCATATGCGAAAATGTTGTAAAACTATAATGCCCATGATACTTGCCCATGCCACTTTGTCCAACTCCTCCAAAACCCATTTCTTGATTCACAAAATGCATCATGGTATCGTTAATGGTCGCTCCCCCAAAACTTAGGGATTGTACCATTCGTTGCTCGACTTCCTTTCGAGTAGTAAAGAGATAAAATGCTAACGGTTTTTCAGCCCGTTTCAAACGGTCAATAATCTCATCTAAACTTTGATAAGTTATCATAGGTAAAATTGGCCCAAAAATTTCTTCTTGCATAATTTTCGAATTCATTGTGATTTGATCCAATAAAGTAGGGGCTATTTTAGTATCCGAATAATCCCCGCCGATTCGAACACGCTCTCCTTCCATCAAGTTGCGTAACCGTTGATGATGTTTCGTATTTACAATCTTAGGATAATCAGGATTTTTAAGAGGGTATTCGCCGTAAAACTCTTGGATAGCTGCTTGATAGTGCTTCACAAAATCTTCTTTTTGTGATTCTTTGATATACAAATAATCGGGTGCAATACATGTTTGACCTGCATTGGTTAATTTCCCAAATGCAATTCGCTTGGCAGCTAGTTTTAAATCAATGCCTTCATCAAGAATACAAGGGCTTTTACCTCCAAGTTCTAAAGTAACCGGAGTAAGATGCTTGCTGGCTCGTTCCATGACTGTATGCCCCACTGCAACACTCCCAGTAAAAAAGATATAATCAAATCGCTCGTTCAATAGGGCATCTGCTTGTGTGGATGGCCCAAGAACCGTGGTAACATATTCAGCAGGAAAAACTTCTTTGATTATTTGGGAAATGATGGTAGAAGTCGCTGGAGCATTGGATGAAGGTTTTAAAATAGCAGTGTTCCCCGCAGCGATTGCCGCGACTAATGGATTCAAGGCAAGTTGAAAAGGATAATTCCAAGGAGAAAGAATCAATGTTACACCGTAGGGTTCAGGAACCACATAACTCTTCGCTAGAAATAGAAGCAAAGGAGTCTTTACGCGCTGGGTCTTCGTCCATTTTGGGAGGTGACGAATCATATGGGATAGTTCAGACAAGACAACACCAATTTCTGTTAAGAATGCTTCATTGGATCCCTTGTTTAAATCTACTCGCAAAGCATCGGAGATCTCCATTTGCCGTTGCAAAATCACCTCTTTAAATCGTTGCAGATAGGCAATCCTTGTCGCAACATCGCGTGTTTTATCTTGAAGAAAATAGAGACGTTGTTGCTCCACTAAAGTCGAGTAATCCATAACCTTCACTCCTTTGTGATTTCTTTCTCATTATAGCATGACAATCAATGGTTGCCATCCCCCATGCATTCAAAGAAAAACACTCGTCATGGAACGAGTGTTTGAGACAAATGGTGACCCATACGGGGTTCGAACCCGTGCATATATCCTTGAGAGGGATACGAGTTAAACCGCTTCTCCAATGGGCCAAGCATTACTATTTTGCCACTATCGCAGCAAAAAAGCAATTGATTTTTGTAGGCGATTCTTAACGAGAGCAATTCCCATTACACTTTGTATATCATAGAGGTTCGGCGATTGACGGCGACCACATACCGCAATCCGAATCATCTCACTGACATCCCCCACATGGCCAAGCCAACCCTCTGGATTCTTTTTAAACTGTTTAACATTGGCACAAAAACGATGCTGTTCCCCTAGTTCTCGTACGCTTTGGAACCACGTGGATTGATCACAATCGAGTGACAGATGATCATGGTAGGCTTGCAAGAAGGAAGCGATGATTGGATACGAAAAGTTCTCATTAAAAGGATAGCCATTTCGTTGTACTTCCAGTTCAAATAAATCCTCATAGAAGAACGAGATTTGTGGGAGTACATCACGATAACAGGCATAATCTTTTCGCGGCTTTTCTTGATTGCGTTCAATTGCCATAATATTTGTAAAATAAGACTTATCTTGAATAATTCGTTTCGCAAACTCGGGTTCATATTGATTTGCCCATGTTAATATCTCTTCTACAATGGCTTCAGAAGTGCGTTTAGCAAGTTGTTCTTTGCATAAAAATTTGACTTTATCCATATCAAATAGTGCACCATCACGTGAGAACTTATCAAATGTTAACGAAAAATTAGAGAAAGGATCGCTAGGATGAGTGGCGCGCCATGCTTCAAAGTCTGAATTGGCAA
>JBAYCP010000113.1:0-3755 GCA_041668665.1 Bacilli bacterium
AAGAGCGACGAGTGCTTTGTTAATTTGTGGGGTATTGGCAAGAATGGAACCAGTAACAACGACGAGAGCCATTTGCATGGCAAACGCGAGTAAGCTCCAGAATCCGCCGTACCAACCTGTGTAAATTAAGTTAGTAAAACGATCAAGAACGCCGACAGTTTCACTTGGTGCGACACCTGTAACGATAATCGCGAATACAAAGACCACGATGGTCAAGATAACCGCGAAAATGAAGGCGTCTGGCAAGTACTTGTTGACCAGTGTAACGCAACCGTTAACAAACTTGTCAAAGACTTTTTTCATAGTTGTTTTTCTCCTTTTTTTTCAATTCGACTATGAAGCAGATGTTGTGAGGAATTAAAGAGCCATCGGTTTAATGTCTTTGTCGATAATCAACTTGCAACCGGTAGCTTCTTGAATTTGCTCGATGGTGTATTCGGGATTGTATTCTTTTAAAACAATACCATCATCGGTTACGACCATGAAGCCCATTTCAGTGACAATATAGTCCACTTCATGAACTGCTGTGTAAGGCAACGAGCAAGCTTTCAAGATTTTGTGTGCGCCTTTTTGCGTATGGGTCATCGCGACGACGACCTTTTTTGCCCCCGCAACAAGATCCATGGCACCGCCCATGCCTGGAACCATTTTTCCTGGAACGATCCAGTTCGATAGATTACCCTTTTCGTCCACTTCAAGTGCGCCAAGAACGGTAAAGTCTACATGGCCACCACGAATGAACATAAAGGAGGTTGCGCTGTCAAAGAAAGCGCCACCGGGTTGTATAGTAACAGGTTGTCCACCAGCATTGGTAAGATTAGGATCTTCCTTACCAGGTTCTGGGGATGGACCTGCCATCACCATGCCATTTTCAGATTGGAAAATAACTTCCACTCCTGCTGGCAAGTAGTTAGGAACTAAGGTTGGAATTCCGATTCCGAGGTTGACGAAGTCGCCATCCTTTAGCATTGACGCAACTTTGCGCGCAATGATTTCCTTGGCATCCATCATTTAGTTTCCCTCCTTAATAATATAGTCAACAAGAACACTTGGGGTCATAACGTCATTAGGATTCATTTCCCCACGTTTGACGATCTTGTCGGCTCCAACGATAACGATATCGGCTGCAAACGCCATAACTTGGTTAAAGTTTCTCGCTGTTTTGTCGTAGTAAACGTTTCCAATTTCGTCCACAATAGCCCCACGCAAAACAGCGACGTCTGCATGAAGTTTTTCTTCTAAGAGGTAGTCTTTCCCTTGAACCTTAATCACCTTTTTAGGTTCTCCAGTCATGTCGCCACCACTTTGAACAATGGTACCAAACCCAGTTGGGGTGAGGATGCCACCAAGTCCTGCTCCGCCTGCGCGGATTTTTTCAGCCAAGGTTCCTTGTGGGACTAACGTAACTTTAATTTCGCCGGCATTCAGTTTTTGGCCGACCATTTTGTTCAAGCCGATGTGCGACGCGATGAGGTGGGACACTTGTCCGCTAGCAATTGGCAAGCCATTGCCTTTGGTTGGGAGTCCGCCATCGTTCGAGATGATCGTTAGGTTTTTTGCGCCGGATTCTACGATGGCGGCAGTGCCTACATCGGAAGTCCCTACGCAAAGAAAACCACCGGTCATGATGGTCATCCCATCCTTGAACAGTTTCGAAGCTTCTTCTTTCGTAATGATTTTATTTCTCATGTTACCCTCCTTACTACAAGTATTTTTTTGGAAACGTGAATTACGAGAGCGTTTACATAATTCTATTTTAATGGTTTCTCGTGAAAAGTCAAGAAAATGCGGTAAGTCAATGCATTGTTTTCAGAATTTTAAATCTCCCATAAAAAACTGCCCATTATCCGTTTGTTTTTGTATTATTTAATCGCAACCTTTCCCAATAAAGGATTATCCAACAAAGGGAACCTCATGAAGTCGAGTGCTGTTAATCTCATGTCGTCCCTCCTTGGCAAAGGGAATGCCGTTTCGATTGACTAAATCTCCCGTAAAGCTAATGTTGACCTTTAGAAGGCTACTCCCAATCCCATAAAAATCGACGGGAGTCTTCTCGGCTTGAAAGGCTTGAATACGTTGAAGGTTAAAACCGCTGGAAACAATTATTTTCACAGATTGGAATCCTTCTTGGTCGAGCGCTTTCCGCAATGCTTTGATTAAAGTGGGGTTCACTCCATAGGGATCGATTCCAGCTGATTGATAATCAAAATGATCAAAGTAATGATCTTTCATGGATTGTGAAGTATCCACACGAACCCCATATAATTTTTCTTTAAAATGACGCGCTACTGCTAAGGACTCTGGAATGACATCATTATGAAAATCAACCAGTGCAATCAAATTGTCATCAGGGAACTCATGAAGATAGGCTTCACACGCAGCAATTAAATTTCCATTCATGATTTGAATCAAAGCATGTGGCATCGTGCCAACGCCTTTCATTCCCCACCACTCATTCATGGCATGGGTAGCTTGGGCAGCGCTGCCGCCCATATAAGCTGCGTACCCATCACCCTGCTGATTGGAATAGTGATCATCGCGGTCCCCCATAAAGATAATGGTTGCGGGTGCAGCAGCTTTAACAGCTTGATAAACATTTGTTGCTACCGAAGTGCGACGCGCTAATATACCATCAATCATACTTTCAAGATATCCAAAATCTTGATAATGTCCAGTGATTTTTAAAACAGGCTCGAGCGGCGAAATTGGATCACCGTCATGGAGGGCTTGAATTTTAATTTTTGATGGATTATCAGCAAAAGTATGAATCAACGCAATCGCTTCATCCACGCCACACAAAATACCTTCATGACGTTGGAAAAATTGCATAGTCACCACATCATTAGGCGCATACTTTTCAACAATTTTAGCGGTTTTTAGGAAATATACTGCTGAATACCAGCCGCTTTTAATACGCGAATCAAATTTAAAAGTACTGTTAGTCAAGCGTTCAATCTTCCCTTGTTGTTTAAGGTCAAACTCTTTCATCATTATCGTCCCTTTCATAGTTTCAAAGAGCTTACCGGTTTGCGTTTTTAAAACGTTCAATGGTTTGGCTAGAGAGTGTTTTAAGCATCTTTAAAGTAACTTTTCGTGCCCCTTCATAATCATCTAGGTCAATAATGCTCCCACTCGTGTGAATGTTTCGAGCACAAATGCACTGGGTTAGAGTTGGTATACCTGCAAGTGATTTATGGACAATTCCAGCATCGGTTCCCCCATAGGACAAGTAGTATTGAAAAGGAACGCCAACCTTTTTGCACATCCCAATTTGATAATTCAATAATTCGGGAAAGGCAATCATCGAGGCATCGACAAAGCGGATAAGCACACCACCACCCAATTGACCATATTCTTTTTTGTTCCCCCCCATATCGGAGGCAGGAGAACAATCTAATACAATCGCAAAATCCGGTTGAATCATTTGGGCCACAGTTTGTGCCCCTCGCAACCCTGCTTCTTCTTGAACACTTGCGCCGATATAAAGATCAATATACAAATTAGTTGATTGTAGTGCTCGCAGGAGTTCAATACCTAGAATGCATCCATAGCGATTATCAAATGCTTTGGAAATTAAACGTTTCCCACCATTTAAGACTTGAAAATCGCCACGAATCACAATGGAATCATTCACAGAAACTCCTAAAGCGATCGCTTCTTCTTTCGTCGAACATCCAAGATCAACAAGCATATCTTCCGCTTTCATGGGTTTTGCTCGTAATTCAGGAGTTAATTGGTGAGGAGGAATGGTATCT
>JBAYCP010000114.1:0-3754 GCA_041668665.1 Bacilli bacterium
CAATACATTATTTCGTTACTGGCAGAAGAGATTTCGTTCTCTGCCCCCATTGAATTATCATGGATGGGCGCATTGATTGGTTTAGGAGTCATTTTATCGGCTTATTTCATCGCCTTACAGTTCTCAAGACGTGCTTTAAATCAAGTGCCTCTTTCGGAGGCACTGAAACGTGAGTAGGGGGGATTCCTTCGATGGGTACTTTAATTCGGTTGGAGCATGTCTCCAAACATTATGTTCAAGGAGAGATTGTGACCAAAGCACTGGATGATGTCACGATGACCGTCAAACTTGGTGAGATTCTCGTTATTTTAGGATCCTCAGGAAGTGGGAAAACCACCTTGTTGAATGTGATTTCAGGATTGGACACAGTGACTTCGGGAACCATCTATTTTGATGAACGAGATATCTCCCATTTTAGTGATTACCAAATGACCAAATTTCGCAAAGAGAATGTGGGATTTATCTTTCAAACGTATAATTTGCTCGCCCATCTCAATGTGTATGAAAATGTACAAGTTGGCGCGCAGCTGGGACGAAAAGAATTGCGGGGAGACATTGATGCCATTTTAAAGACGGTGGGACTGGACGAACACCGCAGCAAAGAGATGCATCAATTATCCGGAGGTCAACAACAGCGCGTTGCCATTGCCCGCGCCATCGCGAAGCAACCGTTTGTCATGTTTTGTGATGAACCCACAGGAGCCTTGGATGAAGCAACAGGGAAAATGGTCCTTGATAGTTTGGTAGCCATTAATAAGACCTATAAGACCACGATGGTCATTATTACGCACAATCCAGGCATCGCCTTGATTGGTGACCGGATTATTCGTATGAACAGTGGGCGCATTGTTGAAATGGGTCCCAACCCTCATAAATTAGCCCCTCAGGCGATTCCTTGGGGATAGCCACTCGTTTGGCTTGCGGTTCGAACGAACCTCGAGTACAATCGTATTGTTTGTTTCAAGAAAGGAAGCGAGAACTCATGTGGAATATTGGCGAGCTCCACCTTCCCAATCGGGTGGTTTCTGCCCCCATGGCGGGAATTACCAATCGTGTCTATCGGCGTCTTACCCAATCGATGGGGGCAGGACTCATCTATACGGAAATGGTCAGCGATAAAGCGCTGTGTTTTGATAACGCGAATACCTTACGGATGTTAGAATTGGATGCTTCAGAAGAGCGAGTCGCTTTACAAATTTTTGGAGGCGAACCAGAAACTATGGCGCGAGCGGCACGTATTGTCACCGAACGAACGAAGGCTCCCATCATTGACATCAATATGGGGTGCCCGGTTCCGAAAGTATTACGAGCTGGCGCAGGATCCAAACTCATGCAAGATCCGGGCTTAGCCGAAGCTATCGCCCGTGCAGTCGTACAAGCCACTCCTCGTATTGTTACTGTGAAAATGCGCCTAGGGTGGGATCAAGGACACATCAATGTGATTGAGATGGCCCAACGTATGGAACGTGCAGGCGTTCAAGCCCTTACGATTCATGCCCGAACACGCAGTCAGATGTATGAAGGACACTCGGATTGGTCCTATTTAAAAGCGGTTAAACAAAGTGTTACGATTCCGGTAATTGGGAATGGAGACATCAAAACCCCCGAAGATGCGAAACGAATGTTGGAAGAAACCGGTGTCGATGCGGTGATGATTGCGAGAGGAGCCCTAGGCAACCCTTGGTTGTTTCAGCGGACCGTTCATTATCTTGAGACAGGCATCCTTTTGCCCGAACCTTCGTTCGCCCAGCGGCTTGCCACTTGCATCGCTCATGGTGAAGCCTTGGCCAAGGATTACGACAATGAGCTTGCAGCGATGCGAGAAATGCGTGCCCAAGCAGGATGGTATGTTCGAGGGATGCCTCATGCCTCTGCCTTTCGATCCGCATTACAGCAAATTGAAACATTGGATCAATTGCGGTTTCATGTGGAAGCCTTACGTCAAACAATTGAAGAAACCGATGGAATCTCGTATAATGATACTCTAGATAACAAGAAATTAGGTGGAACCCATGAGTGAAAACAATCAACAAGAAATGAATTTAACGGACCAAGAGCAAGTACGACGTGAAAAAGCGACTCGTTTACGCGAGTTAGGCATTGACCCCTATGGACAACGCTTTGAACGTACCCATACCCATGGTGAAGTTCGGGCTCAGTTTGATGACCAAACCCATGAAGAATTGGAAGCTTCTCCCCATTCTGTCGCCATTGCAGGGCGCATCATGATGATTCGTGATATGGGCAAAGCTGCTTTTATGACCCTACAAGATCGCAGCGGTTTGTTGCAAGTCTATGTTCGAAAAGATGCGATTGGAGAAGATGTCTTTACTCAGGTGTTCAAACAATCGGATTTGGGCGATTTTGTCGGCATTCAAGGTGATGTCATGAAAACCCGGACAGGGGAACTCACAGTGAAAGCTCGAACCTATACGCATTTGAGCAAAGCCTTGCGCCCATTACCTGATAAGTTTCATGGCTTAAGCGATGTAGAGGAACGCTACCGTCGTCGTTATGTCGATTTAATTGTCAACGAAGAAGCGCGGCGGATTGCGTTTCTACGCCCTAAAATTATTCGTGCCTTTCAGCAATACATGGACTCCCAAGGGTTTATCGAAGTGGAAACCCCGGTGCTTCATCCTATTTTAGGTGGCGCTGCTGCACGTCCCTTTGTGACCCATCACAACACCTTGGACCGTGATTTCTATTTACGCATTGCAACCGAACTTCCTTTGAAGCGCCTCATTGTAGGAGGAATGGAACGTGTGTATGAGATTGGGCGTCTCTTCCGCAATGAAGGAATGGATACGCGCCACAATCCTGAATTTACAACCATGGAAGCCTATCAAGCGTACGGAGATATGGAAAGCATGATGGATTTAGTGGAAGCCTTGTTGCGCCATGTCGCTCAATCCACCATTGGAACGACTTCGATTGAACGTGAAGGGGTCATGATTGAACTTGGAAAGCCTTTTGCAAGACGTTCGATGGTCGACTTAGTGAAAGAAGAAACCGGTATTGATTTCAAAACCATCGAGGATTATGAGACTGCTTTGGCTTTTGCCAAAGACCATCATATTCAAGTCCCACCTCATGCTTATGGAGTCGGTCATATCTTGAATTTGTTCTTTGAAGAATATTGTGAAAAGAAACTCATTCAACCAACCATTGTGTATGGACATCCCATCGAAATATCTCCTCTAGCGAAAAAACAAGTGGAGGATCCTCGTTATACCCAACGTTTTGAACTCTTTATTCACGGCAGTGAATATGCGAATGCCTTTACCGAGTTGAATGATCCCATTGATCAACGGGAACGTTTTGAAGCTCAACTTAAAGAACGGGATATGGGCAACGAAGAAGCCAATCAGATGGATGTGGATTTTGTCGAAGCGCTCGAATATGGAATGCCTCCCTGTGGCGGGATTGGAATTGGCATCGATCGCTTGGTGATGTTGCTTGCGAAAACCAACTCCATTCGCGAAGTCTTGTTGTTCCCCCATATGCGGGATCGATAATTTCTTTGTCATCAGTATCCAAAAAAAGTGGTCTGTTTCCAAGAAGGAACAAACCACTTTTTTCATGATTTTCCATTGTTATAAAGTGATCATTTCGTGTTCGTTCTAGGGTAAAAATGAAAAACTTTCATTCTTACCCTGGCATCAATTATGATTAATCATTTAGATTCCAAGATAGTTCATAAATTCCGGATGCTGCATACAATAAGATATGGTGATGATTGGGATTTGTTGAA
>JBAYCP010000115.1:0-3714 GCA_041668665.1 Bacilli bacterium
ATATGTATCAAGTGGAATTGATTGCCATTGGTAATGGGACAGCGAGTCGTGAAACCGAAGAATTCATTGCTTCTTCCCTTAAAGATACCGGACGAACCCTCAACTATGTGATAACCAGTGAGGCTGGTGCCTCGGTGTACTCCGCCAGTGAACTAGCCAAAAAGGAATATCCTCAACTCCAAGTTGAAGAACGAAGTGCTATTTCCATTGCCCGTCGAGTACTCGATCCCTTGGCCGAACTTATTAAAATCGACCCAAAATCGATTGGTGTGGGCCAATACCAACATGATGTCAATCAAAAGCAGTTGAATGAGGCCCTCGACTTTACCATTTCCAAAGTGGTAAACCATGTCGGCGTGAATCTCAATACCGCTACCGTTCCTTTACTTAGTTATGTTTCAGGGCTCACGAAAAAAAGCGCAGAAAACATTGTCGATTATCGCGTCGCTAATGGTCTTATTCAAAGCCGAGCCGAACTCAAAAAAATTAAAGGAATTGGTCCAAAATCTTTTGAACAAGCAGTAGGATTTTTAAAAATCCTCGATAGCAAAAATCCCTTAGACAAAACCTTTATTCACCCTGATAATTATGCTCAGGTAAAAACCTTTCTTGCTTCGCTTGGATTTGGACTCCAAGCTGTTGGATCAGAGGCTTTACGCGATGTTTTAACCACACTCAACCCTTCGGAAGTGGCCACCCAATTTGGTTTTGGCGAATACAGCGTTCAGGATATCTTTGCGGAACTATCTCGTCCTTTACGTGATATTCGCGACGAATATCCAATGCCACTCTTGCGAAGTGATCTGCTCCATCTTGAAGATTTAAAACCTGGCATGAAATTGCAAGGCACGGTTCGCAGCATCGTTGACTTTGGAGTCTTTGTCGACATCGGATTGAAAAATGACGGCATGATTCATAAATCCAAATTAGCCACTGGACGTATTGATCATCCCTTGGATGTCGTCTCCATTGGCCAAATTGTCACGGTCTACGTTCTTGAAGTTTCTGTGGAACGGCAACGTGTTTCGCTTTCTCTCATCCCACTACAATAGGAGGTACTATGGAAACGACGCCCCATTCCTATCAAACGTCCCAATTATTGCGACGTTTTATTCCTTACTATCGGCCTTACTGGCCCATCTTATCCTTTGATCTCTTGTGTGCATCGCTGACCACCGTCACCGAGCTCACTTTGCCCTTGATTGTTCGCCACCTTACAAGTCTTGCGACCAACGACCTTGCAAGTCTTACCATGGAAGTCATCCTACTGGTGGGTGCTCTCTATGTGGTCTTACGCCTCATTGATACAGCAGCCAATTACTTTATGGCTTCGGTAGGTCATATCATGGGTGCTAAAATAGAAACCGATATGCGGCGGGATGTTTTTGCGAAACTTCAACGTCTCTCACATTCTTTTTTTGATAATGCCAAAGTCGGCCAATTGATGTCGCGAATCACCAACGACTTGTTTGAAGTCACCGAATTTGCCCATCATTGTCCCGAAGAGTTTTTCATTGCAGCGCTGAAGATCTCAGTATCTTTTGTCATTCTTGCCGATACCAATTTGCTGCTGACCCTCATCATCTTTGCCATTGTTCCCTTAATGCTTTTTGTCACCGCTCGTTTCAATCATAAACTGCGGAGCGCATTTGCGAAGTCGCGGCATAAAGTGGGCGAATTAAACGCCCAATTGGAAGATAGCTTACTGGGCGTTCGCGTCGTCAAATCCTTCGCCAATGAATCATGGGAAGAACATAAGTTTCGCGAGGGTAACGAGGGTTTTTTAACCATCAAGCGTACCGTCTATCGTTACATGGCGGCCTTCCACTCCACCACCCGTTTGTTCGATGGTGCCATGTACATTACTGTCGTAGTGGCGGGAGCCATTTTCTTGCGCAATGGCGACATTGACGTCGCCGATTTCATGGCCTTCTTGCTCTATATTTCCACGCTGCTTACCTCCATTCGTCGAATTGTGGAATTCACCGAGCAATTTCAACGAGGAATGACTGGCATTCAACGATTCCAGGAGATCATGGATACCCCCATCGAAATCGTGGATCGCCCCAATGCCGTGGAATTGCAAAATGTTCAAGGCGCCATCGTTTTTGATCAAGTAGGCTTTCATTATGCGGATCGCCAAGATAATGTTCTTTCCAATATTTCTTTGCGGGTTCAACCTGGCGATCATATTGCCTTAGTCGGCCCATCGGGATCGGGCAAAAGTACCCTTTGCAATCTTATTCCCCGATTTTATGAAGTGACCAGTGGTACCATTTCGTTGGATGGTCATAACATTCAAGACATTACTTTACATTCCCTCCGTTCCAACATAGGGGTTGTTCAACAAGAAGTGTATCTGTTTTCGGGAAGCATTCGCGAAAACATTGCCTATGGAAAGCAACATGCCACCGATGAGGAAATCACGGAAGCTGCCAAACTAGCGGGAGCGCACGATTTCATTCAAGCCTTGCCTGAAGGGTATGATACCTATGTCGGAGAACGTGGCTTAAAACTGTCGGGGGGACAAAAACAACGAGTGAGCATTGCTCGCGTGTTTCTAAAAAATCCACCCGTTCTCATCTTGGATGAAGCAACCAGTGCCCTTGATACCGAATCCGAGCGAATCATTCAACAATCCTTGGAACGCTTGGCAAAGGGACGTACAACTTTTACCATCGCTCATCGTCTAACCACGATCCGCAATGCCAATGTCATCTTAGTCCTTACGGAGCAAGGAATCGTGGAACAAGGTTCCCATCGCGAACTTCTTGCTAAAAAAGGCGTCTATTATCATCTGTACCAGATGGCTAGTGATTACATGCCGAGTGAGGAAATTCAATTATCGTAACAAAAAGGAAGGGATTACCCTTCCTTTTGATATTTCTTCATGTTGTCAAACTTCTTGCGTTCAGTCGTATTTAATATTTTTTTGCGTAAACGGAAGTTCAAAGGAGTGACTTCGACCAATTCATCGGTATTGATGTAATCCAATGCAGTTTCCAGCGATAATCGACGTGCCCGTTTCAATACAACGGTGTGATCTTTGCTAGAAGAACGCATGTTGGTTAAAGCTTTGGCCCGTACCACATTGACTGCAATGTCGAGATCATAGTTGTTTTCGCCAACAATCATACCTTCATAGATCTTGGTTCCTGGTTCAATAAACATTGTACCCCGATCTTCCAATTGTTCCAACGCATAGGAGGTGGCCATCCCATCATCCGTCGCTACCAATACGCCCACATTGCGTTCGCCGACATTTGCAGGACGTTTGGGGCGATATTCCTTAAAGGTATGATTGATAATTCCATATCCTTTGGTTAAGGTCATAAAATCGGTCATAAAACCTAACAATCCCCGTGAAGGAATCATGTACAACAAGCGCACTTGATTTTCATGGGTAATCATATTGGTTAAATCGGCCCCTCGTGGTCCCAATGCTTCCATAACATTTCCAAGATAATCACTGGGGACATCAATTTGTAATTCTTCAAACGGCTCACACATCGTGCCATCCAGTTCCTTTTCAATGACTTCAGGTTTTGAAACTTGAAGTTCAAAGCCTTCACGGCGCATGGTTTCAATGAGGATGGAAAGATGCAACTCTCCACGACCCGAAACCACCCATGATTCGCTATTAGGGATACGTTCCACCATTAGACTGACATCTTTTTGCATTTCTTTGAACAACCGTTCTTCAATTTTACGCGC
>JBAYCP010000116.1:0-3664 GCA_041668665.1 Bacilli bacterium
CGCATCATTAATATAGTATTCACGAACAACATGGTAACCCGCCCCTTCTAAGAGACGACAGATACTATCACCTAAAGCCGCTTGCCGTGCATGTCCTAGATGCAAGCTACCGGTAGGGTTGGCCGAAACGAATTCCACATTATAGGTTTTTTCAGCACCATAATTACTCGTTCCGTAAGTAGCTCCTTGTTCCAAAATTGTTGGAATTACGGTTGCTAGCGAAGCAGGAGCAAGGAAAAAATTAATGAATCCTGGACCTGCAATTTCAATGGTTTTTAGGATGTCGTGATCGTGGGGCATCTTTTCAACCAACGCTGTGGCAATCATGCGTGGATTTTGACGCAATAACTTTGTAAGTTGCATTGCAGCATTCGTGGCATAATCCCCATTTTTGGGATCTTTGGTCCGTTCAATGACAAACGAAACCTCCGAACTGGATAGTTCGGGAAATGCTTGATGGATGGCCGTTTGCACCATTTGTTGTAGTTGTTGGATGGCAGTATTCAAGCCCATATCGTTTACTCCTTCCGAAAAGTAAGTTGCACCTGCACTTCACCGATGAGTGTCTTTCCACTCCATAAGCGGTAGTGCAGCATATAAGAGGTTTTTTGAAACAAATAACGCAGCACTTCGGTCTGAAATTCGAAGGTTCCATGAGGAGTCTCATAATGAATTTTTTGAGGATGAAGGGTCGAAAATTTCAAAATATTTTTTCGCTCGTACCGACTCTCTAGTTCAATCGATTGGGGAGCAAACCGTAGGGCTAACTCTCCGCGGTGCTGGGGGGAGGAATCGGGAAAACGTACTTCCGTCCACTTCTCATCCACCGTAAGAACTCCGGTGGTCTCCAATCGAAGTGTTTCCATCTGGGGAGCATTCAATGGACGACTTTCAAAAACTAATGACACAATTTCCGACATACCTATCACCTAATTCATTAATTATAGCATGGGTTTTTAAGATGTAAAGAGAAAAAACAGAAAAGGCCTTAAGGCCTTTCGTCAAGGATAGAAGACAAGGGTTTCATCATCTGCGGCTAAGCGATCATTTTTCAATGCTCGAACTACCGCACTCATTTTACTTAACTCCTCAACCTTATAATTCGGGGTCATCAAATAAACAGCATCTTGGTCATTCCGACCATATTTCTTATAGACCGTTTGCGTCGGGCGATCGACATAGAAATAATAGGCTAGGGGATGTTCCAAAGCCACTTTGGCTTGCAACGCTTGAATATCCTCTTCACGATCCACCCGTTGATGGCGGAACAAACGTCGGTTTAAGATACGATCCGAAAGATCTTGGAGAATGGGGTCAGCTTCTTCACCACTCATACGTATCGAAAACAATAAAGTCATATCATCCATGGCTAAATACTCAGGAATCGTCACTTGATGACGCCCCACAAATGGTAACACTTGGGGATACGACGATTGAAAAGGATAGTGTTGCTCCACCAAATCGGAGAAGCGTTGAAACCATTTAGCAATCATCACTTCATAACTCATGGAAGCAGGATGGAAATACACTTGTCGATACATGTGGTACCTGCCCATCATAAAGTTTTCGACTGCCGCCATCCCACTTTCTTTAAAAACTAAACGTCCTTGATGCACTAGAGCAAGTCGCAACACGCGACTCACATCAAAGGCTCCATAAGGGGTCCCAGTAAAATAAGCATCTCGCAACAAATAATCCATGCGATCCGCATCAATTTGACTAGAAACCAATTGATTCAACAATGGTAGAGGGTGTTCTTTTTTTAAAACAGAAGCGACTGCTTGAGCAAGTCCTTCATGAGCATGCTCCAACACTTCATGAACGCGACTTGGTCCCAGTAAAATCGCCACACTGTACTCTTCATGACGAATGGGATGAATCATTTCAAATGCATGAGAAAATGGACCGTGCCCAATATCATGCAACAAGGCTGCGCAAAGTAATGTCATGCCATCCACATCATTCAATGCTTCATGAATGGAAGGCACTTCACTGAGGAGACGTCTTGCAATCTCATAGGCCCCCAAAGCATGGGAAAAGCGCGAGTGTTCCGCAGTAGGAAACACTTGGTATGTTCCTCCCAGTTGATGAATGCGTTTCATCCGTTGCATTTCAGGGGTATTGATAAGTTGCCATATCAAAGTATGCTCCACATGAATGTAGGAATGAATGGTGTCACGAAACACCTTACGTTCAGGTAATAATGAAAACGTCATGCGAGTCCTCCTGTGTTATCGAGCTGTTTTTTCTTGGCTCGCAAGTAATACAACGCATCGAGCCGCAACCGCTTGCCCCTCACCAATGGGGCCAAGGCCTTCCATGGTGGCAGCCTTAATGTTGACTCGAGTTTCTTCGACCGCCAACAACTTTGCTAGTTTGGATTTAATTTGTAATTTGTAAGATCCTAGATGCGGTTGTTCTAAAAAAATGGTGGTATCCAAATGTTCAATTTCAAGCTTAGCAGCATGCATCATGGACCAAACAGTTTTCAATAATAAGACTGAATCAATGTTTTTGTAATGCGGATCCGAAGAAGGGAAATGCGTTCCAAGATCGCCTTTACCAAGCGCGCCAAGAAGTGCTTCCGTTACTGCGTGCAACAACACGTCACCATCCGAATGAGCCTCTTCCCCCTTGCTGGAGGGAATTTCGACCCCACCAAGGAGTAGTCGCCGTCCTTCCACCAAACGATGGATATCGAACGATTCGCCAATACGATACATCCTGTTCGCCTCCTTAGAGCTTCTGTTTAGTTCGATTATAACATTTTCTCCCTTAAAACAATAGATTTGCAATGTAATCATCATGAATTCTCTTTGAAACAGGACTTGGAGGACAGGAAGGAGTAGGCTATAATAAAGACATATCGAAGTCAAAGGAGAAAAAATATGGATATTAAAGGAAGTCGCACCGAAAAGAACTTATGGGAAGCCTTTGCTGGCGAATCAATGGCCCGCAATAAGTATACTTTCTATGCTTCTCAAGCAAAAAAAGAAGGCATGAATCGCATTGCTGCCTTGTTTGAAGAAACCGCCGAAAATGAACGGGAACATGGAAAGATATGGTTTAAACTGCTGCATGGTAATGCCATTCCTACCACGGATGTTAATCTAGTGGATGGTGCTGCCGGAGAACATTATGAATGGACCGAAATGTATGTTAACTTTGCGAAAACCGCAAAGGAAGAAGGCTTCCATCAAATCGCTTATCTCTTTCAAGAAGTCGCTAAGATTGAACGACTTCATGAAGAACGTTACTTAAGCTTGTTACGCGAGGTTAAAGAAGATCGAGTGTTTCAGCGTAAGGACAAAGTTATTTGGAAATGCACCAATTGTGGCTATGAAGTCGAACGCGAAAATGCTCCAGAAATCTGCCCCGTTTGCTCCCACCCAAAAGCCTATTTCATTGTTCCTTGTGAACAGTATATTGTTGAGGCATCTGAATAAATATCAAGAGATTTGATTGAAACCCCTCAACCAAGTGGACATTTTGAATCATTCAATCCATCATAAATTTAAGGCTTAATTTCGATATGCTATCGGAATTAGGCCTTTTAGTTCTTATGATATGATTGCTTATTGTAAAAAGGATATCTTGATTGTCCGTTGCGCCCCCCAATAGTTCCATCATAATCATACGCATAGACAATTTGACACGTCCCATC
>JBAYCP010000117.1:0-3660 GCA_041668665.1 Bacilli bacterium
ATTTGAATAGGAATAATCACAACTTGAATGGGAGCGACGCGAGGAGGAAGAACCAACCCTTCATCATCTCCATGCACCATGATAATGGCTCCTAATAATCGCGTAGAAATCCCCCAAGAGGTCTGATGAACATATTCCAACTTTCCTTCTTTACTTTGGAATTGAATGTTAAAAGCTTGAGCAAAGCCGGTTCCAAAATAATGGGTAGTTCCGGATTGAAGGGCTTTTCCATCATGCATTAATGCTTCTACTGTATAAGTGTTTACTGCGCCTGCAAATTTCTCTTTTTCTGTTTTTTGCCCCGTAAGAAAAGGAATCGCTAGCAAATCTCTGCCTAAGGTTTCATAATAATCCAATATCATGAGAGTTTCATGGCGAGCCTCTTGTTCGGTAGCATGAATGGTGTGCCCTTCTTGCCACAAAAATTCTTTTCCTCTTAAGAAGGGCCGAGTTGTCTTTTCCCACCGGACTACTGAGCACCATTGATTGTATAATTTTGGTAAATCGCGATAGGAATTAACAACCCTAGCATAATGCTGACAAAATAGAACTTCTGATGTTGGTCGAATCAGCATCGGTTCTTCAAGTGTATCGGTTCCGCCGCGTGTAACCACCGCACATTCTGGAGCAAAGCCTTCAATATGATCTTTTTCCTTTTGAAACAAGGATTCCGGTATGAGCATGGGCATGTACACATTTTGGTGACCACTTGCTTTGATTTTTTTATTGAAATATGCCTGTATTTCTTCCCAAATTGCATAACCATAAGGCCGATAAATGATAAATCCTTTTGCATCACTATAATCCATCAGTTCTGCTTTTCGGCAAACATCAGTATACCATTGCGCAAAATCCATATCACGTGCAGTAATTGCACTTACTTTTTTCGTTTCCATCGTTTTCCTCCTCAATACTGATTCATTGTATCATGAATCACGTGTTTTTCCAGTTGCTTCATCAATCAATTTACTTATTCGTCGCACCGAATATTTTAAAGAACCTTTTCGTTCTTCACGATTATCGAACAAAGGTCCATTTAATTGCATAACCCCTAAGTCCTTTAGAATCTCTGCTTGAGCATAATCGACAATATTCCAGGCAATCGGAACAATATTTTTTTCACGAATTAGCGATAGGATATTATCGATGATTAATTCTGCCCGCGGTTGTCGATTAACTTGATACGTCAATGTTGCTGGAAAAACCAAGTAATCCAATGAAAACAACAAGGGATGAACGACTGTAGTAATCATCTCGTCAGCAACCACACCAAGAAGTGCTCCATGTTTTCTTAATGAATCTAATTTTTCGATCAAACCTTTTTCATTCTGAATTAAGGTCTCATACGCTGTAATAACAACAACCCATTCGAGTATTGCTGGACGCTCGTCTTGTTCTTTTAAATACTCTTCCATGGTCTCAATTATATCTAGATCAAGAAAAACAAATACTCGCGGTGGGGTTGGCCTAGACAGTGCTGCATGATAGACCGCTTTTATTAGCGCTAAGAACAAATCTTTTTTAATGTGATTGCGAACAGCGGCATCATATAATTGACCGAAATTTTGGAAATGCTCTTTAGGAAACTGGTATTCGGCAATGTAGGCTGAAGTGTCCCCATCTTGAAGAGAAATGACAGGGTATAAAACTGCTTTTATTTCTTTCGAATCAATTAGTTTTAGCAAAAGCTGATATTCCTTGATTCGGGCCTTTTCTTCTTCCTCCATTGAGGCATCATAATAAATCAGATCCACACCATTGGCAAAGGCTCGGTCTGCAGCACGAATGGCAAATTGGATGTTGGCTTCCAAAGCTGTATCAAATTCGCCAAGAAGAGCAACCCCAATACTACAGTTTGCATCAAAATGATAGCCATCAAAGTCTATCGAAAACTGTAAATTTTCGCTTAACTTCATAATATAATCTTCAATTTGCTTTCGTGTAATAATCTTGGGCTGATACATGACAAAATAATCTTTTGAATAATGCGCAACGATCGTAGAATCATCATTAAAAGAATGTAGATTATGCCAAACTTGCAGTAAATATTGATTGGCGGACTCTGCTCCATAGCGTCGGGTTATGGTCTCAAAAAAATGATAGTTAAAACAGAAAACTGCTCCATTATCATTTTTTGATAATTCTAATTGCTCACTAACCCTACGCACAAAAGACACAGCATTCTGCAATTCCGAATACTTTTGCTTTCGCTCAGAAGGTAAGTAACGAGAAATCTCAGCAACTTGAAAATATATATTACTATTATTGCGAGAGAAGAAACTAATTCGAACCCAGCGAACATCATGATCTAGCAAGTCAGAAAAATTAATTATCAATGGAGCGCTGGAATCAAAACGATTACTCTCGATTTCTTCAAGATAGGATTCCCACAATTTTCGATGGTGTTGGGGTAAAGCTTCGAGGAAATCATGAATAGAAAAAACCATTTCTCTTAATCGCAAATCCCTTCGATAAAGGCGAATTTCATTTTTATCAAGACGATAACGTAATAAAAAATGTTTTTGTGCGGGCCCTACTATTTTTAAGCTTTCCACATTACGGCTATATCGGCTTGATAAATACAAATACACCCCAAGAATGGAAAGGGGCGTGATAATAAATATGCCAAAGAGCCAGGGAATCATTGGACTGATGCTTGTTAACATTCTATCATCCCCATTTGGAACTATTATAACACATCAGTGGTCTCGGGTCTCGCCGTCTTCATGATAAACTCACAAATTGATTGTGTCGCATTCTCTTTTTTCATTTGGCGGACTCCGTCTTGAAGCATCTTCATTTCATCTGGATTCGTAGCAAGCTCATCAATGGTGTCTGCAATATGCTTATAATGTTTGACATATTTGACTGCATGATACTGTTCTAAAAACAGTAAGTTCCAGTACTCATGAAAGGGTGGTTTTACTGGCACAACAATCGGTATTTCCTTAATAAAGGATTCAAAAATGCTTGCGCCTCCTAATTTACCAATTATGCAGTCAGCAACTTCCATGAGTTCATGCATATTTTCGGCAAATCCAAAGTTTTGTACGGGGTGTTCTGGATGGCGTTCTAAAAAGTCATCAACGGACTTCTTCATCGTCTTATTGCGACCATTGACTACAATTACATAGATTTTGGATTTTGATTGTAAGACTCGACGCAATGTTTTCAAGTTATTCCCTGCACCCATTCCTCCATTATTAATAAGGACTACAAATGCATCTTTTGGAATATTAAACTTCTTTCGTAATTTTGTTTTCCCTAATGGAAGCGAAAAAATCTCATTGGTCGGCAATCCTACTGGTACCAATTGCTCTTCTTTGAATAAATAATGCTTGGCTTTTTCATGAATACGTTCATGAGGGGTAAATACATAATCAAAATCTTTAGCACTTTCACTGTCCGGGTGAATAGCATAATCCGAGATGATAAAATAGGTCTTTGCATGAACCAAACCTTTTTTCTCCATGTGTCGAATTAAACAAGCAGGAAAGACATGCGTACAAAAAATGGCATCTGGTTGATATTCGGCAAGAATTCGTTTAAATTTTCGATAGGATAGCAAGGAAAATAAATACGAAAAGCTATGATCGGGAGTCGGCTGCTTCAATGTGCTTTGATGATAAATGCGGCGCATCAATCTAGGAAATAAACGCA
>JBAYCP010000118.1:0-3611 GCA_041668665.1 Bacilli bacterium
AAGGCAAATCCCCCTAATCCCCATGAAAAAAGTTGAATACTTTGTGTCATGGTGGGTAACACTGATTGATAAGGATGACGGAATCGATACTCAGGTGCAAGCGCCTGCCACTCCTCTACCAAAGAAGATAATTGTTGTGGCTCTTCCACATACAACAATAGGCTCTCGGCATAGGGTGTCCAATCCATTCCTTGAAACAAGGATTGATACCATTGACTGGTTTGATACACCCCTACTGTTTCATCCTCAACAATGGTCCGGATTCGTAACGATTGAATCATGGTGGGTGTATGAAGATCAATCTGATCATCCACTTGAAGTGGCGTCGAAAAGGTTTCCGCAAAACCTCGAGTAATGGCGAGCTCCTCGGGGCCAAGCAGCGGAAGATTTTTTCTTTCCTCAACAAGATGCGCTTCAATCCCCATCGAGCCCCATTCATCTTGCACTTTCATCTGGAAGGACTGGGGAAGATAAGCCCTCCCTAAATCATAGTCGCACACCAAACCAGCCCCTTGCCGGTGGCCACAAGGAAGCACAAGTGCGTGCGCCTCGCTGGATGCAAAACTCCATGCATTAATCCCCTCTTGCTGAAAAACACGAACCCCCAAAGGATGAGGGACAAAGCGTAAGGATTGTATTTGAAATCGCTCACGCACATAAGATTCCATATCAAAATCGGTCTGAGGTCGAAGAATCAACGATGAATCCCAATGGTCCTCCCATTCAGGATGGTCGGCAAGGATGGTTGTGAGCAGTTGTTCCGTAAAATCGGCATTCGCATGTGCCCATTGAAAAGGGATTTCGCTTTCCACATACCATACATCGACCAATTCAAAAGAATAAGTTTCAACAAGGAGCCCCCACCCCAATGTCCAGTCAAGTGTCATGTGGTATTGGCGAATCAACCCGCGCAAGGCCATTCGATCATAGGTTTCTGGTAATCCAAGATAGGCAAGCAGATGTTGAGTTCCTTCCTCATTCACTTGGAGAACCAGTTCATTCATGGAATGAGAGGCGGCAACGGCATATTCAGGATGGAGGAAAAGCGTAAGAGAGAGCCCTTCCAAAGGTACTCCCATTTCATCCAACATTACCTCGTCCACGGAGGGGGTGCTACGAACATCCACCCATGTTTCTGCTCGTATGGAGTCTTCGGGGAATCGTGAAACTAAGGCGAGAATCTCCGCTTCACTCCAGCCATCATCTTCTGGAGAAGAAAGGGCATTGGCTTCTGGAAAAGCCGCCACATAGACCCCTTGCAGAGAGTCAAATAGGAGATGATTAAACAATTGGAAAAAACCCGACTGTAAGGACCACGAAAGGGTCATACAAACCAGTGAGATGAGAAAGGTGGTGGCATACAATAAAGTTTTCTGCTTGGCCGAACGTAGAAATTGCCCCGCTACTTTTCCTGCTTGTCGAAGGGATAGTCGTTGTGGTTTGGGCCATGTCATGGGAGCTTGCTTTTTCTTTTTTGCTCGCGTCGGGAGCCCATGAACAGTCCTATTTCCCAAACGAATAACATTATCCTTCGGCATGATGCATTGTTCATCATGGGTGGCAAGAATAACTAGATGATTCTGCGCATAGTCTCGTAGAATTTGCATAACCTCATGAGCATGATCGGTATCCAAAGCTGCCGTTGGCTCATCCGCTAACACCACCAAAGGGTCATGAAGCAGGGCACGAATTAGCGCCACCCGCCCTCGTTCGCCTCCCGATAAATGTTTCATGGATTGTTTCATTAAACGCCCCATTTGAAGTTGATGAAACCACTCCATTGCCCGGGTCTCGTTCCCATTCGATGCATGAGGAATACTAGGAAGAACTGCATTATCTAAAGCGGTTAAGGATTCAAAAAACAATGGAATTTGTGGTAGAAAACCAATGCTTTGACTCCGTATCGCGCGACGAATCGATACGGGGAGTTCTTGCCACGAATGCCCACCAAAGTAAAGATTCCCTGCATCCGGATGTTCCAAACCAGCTAACAAGGCAAGCAAGGTGGACTTTCCACTACCGGAAGGACCCACTACGAAAAAAAGTCCGTGATCTGGGAAGCAAAAGGAAAGTTTACGAAACAATACCAAAGGCCCTTGATGAGTCGAATAGACCTTACCTACATTTTTTCCTTCGATCATACGTCATCCCTCAGTTGGGTCACCGCCATGGTTCGTATCAAACGAAGTCCAGGAATCCCTGCCGCGATTCCAAAAAAGAGAAACGCTCCCCCTATCATGATTCCCAATGCCTCAAGGCTAAAGGTCAATCCATGACGGAAGGGAAAAGGAAGCAATGAAGCGACCACCACCAAGAGCCCATAACTCACGAGTGCGAGCAGCAAACTCGACCCGCCGATACGAATCCATTCTCCGAGCAACAAGCGTCGAAGCGAAGAACGTGGCAAGCCCATGGCTTGCAACAAAGCTCCCTCTCGACGACGTTGTTGAAAGGCATAATCAAACACCAAGAGACTAAGACCATTCATCCCAATCAATAACAACCACAAAAACCCCCATAAAGCTTGTTGAAGATTGGCCCAAAGATTGGGAAAGGTGGCTCGCACCATTGCATCGGAGGTTTGAATCCACAGACGATGGGGAGTGGGTGTTTGTACCCACGGTTCATTGGTAGCAAGCGGCAAGCGTAACATGCTAGCGTAAGCAACTTCCGTCTCTGCCAATGTCGCAAAACGATATTGAAGGGGACGATGATTGCCATAATACGCTGGATCCCACCAATAATCATACAATGTCACCGTTTCTTCCTCGTTTGATAAACAGGTTAATGGTGTTGTGTGAAGCCACTCTAACCAAGTTTCTTCCTCCACATACCACTTGGGGGTTTGGGACCATGTCCCATCATCGATGACCCCCACGAGTGTCACGGTCAATTGTTGAGGTTCTTGTAACACCCCCTGCGTCAAAGGGAGCAACCATGTGCCTTCTAGGGATATTTCTTGGGGAAACGTCATCGTGCCTTGTTGTTGAAGGTAGGTTTCATTCACCACTACCTCCAACCGACCCGCGACCGGAAGCGTTCCTTGAAGAAGCAATGAATCTTCTTGGTGGAGAGTAGCATGATCGACAGCTACCCATTCTGCATCGCTCCACGGTTGTTGCAGGGGAGGTAACAATTGATTCAAAATCGAGCGAAGAGGAGGAACCTCTATGGCATTTTGAATCAAGGGTGCTAGATGTCGTTGGGTGCTCGAAGGCAAGGGCATCGTCATGCCATTTTGCTGATACTCAAGGGTGATATCGCGATTATCGAGCCAGGCCTCGCGTGCGGAGAAAACCGCATGAGGGACCCCCTCTTGCAATCCAACCACCACCCCCATCCCAAGCAATGCCACCGCAAACGTGAACACACACCCCCGATACAACGTTCTTGTCGCTCGCCACGCCCGTTGAGCCCCTCTCCAACTCTCGTTCCATGAGTAATGATAGGATCGCAGGGAATGAGGAGGGGGGTTAGGGATGGGCGTGTTTGTTTGTTTCAGAACCATCACCAATTTTCCTTGAACCAAACGATAGATGGTCGTGGCATATTGATGGGCCAACTCCTCATCATGGGTAGTGATCACCACAAGATGTTTTTTTGCATATTCC
>JBAYCP010000119.1:0-3609 GCA_041668665.1 Bacilli bacterium
ATCTTCAAATAGTTCACACCTCGGCAACATGATTAAGCCAAATGGCCGTTGCTGTCTACGGTTGGATACTTCAATATTTTAGCACACTTTGCGTGAAACGCAAGTGAAACTAACTAGACAAGTTCAGGATTAATTTTAACGGCAGGACCCATGGTGGTCGAGGTAACAACATTTTTAATATAGATCCCTTTGACCGCAGCGGGTTTTACGCGAATAATCGTATCACAGATAACTTTAATGTTTTCTTGCAACTTGGTATCCTCGAAACTGATTTTACCGGCAACAACATGTAAATTACCTTCTTTATCGACCCGATATTCAACTTTTCCAGCCTTAATCTCTTTAATAGCTTTTGCAATATCAGGAGAGACTGTACCAGTTTTGGGGTTTGGCATTAATCCTTTAGGACCTAGCAATTTCCCCATTTTTCCAAGTTCCCCCATCATATCAGGGGTGGCAACGATAACATCAAATCCAAACCAGTTTTCAGTTTTGATTTTATCAAGCATCTCTTTTCCACCAACAAAGTCTGCTCCAGCTGCAGTGGCTTCTTCAACCTTACTTGTAATGGCTAAAACAACCTTTGTTTTACCCGTTCCATGGGGAAGCACTAATGCTCCGCGAATTTGTTGATCGGCTTGCTTGGGATCGACCCCTAGGTTAAATGACACTGTTACAGTTTCATCAAATTTGGCGAATTTAACTTGTTTCATCGCAGTAATAGCTTCGCTAATGGAATAAATTTTCCCTTTTTCGATTTGCTTTTCAGCTTCGATGAACTTTTTTCCTTTCTTACTCATATTCTATATCCTCCTTTGTGGTATTTGCGGAGATAATCCTCCCACGCATGAATGAAGTAAGTTTATTTCTTGCTCATGCCTTCAACGACGATACCCATTTGACGTGCAGTACCTTCGACAATCCGCATTGCGGATTCAACATCAATAGCATTGAGATCCGGCATCTTGTATTCCGCAATTTTCCGAACTTCATCTACTGATATAGTTGCGACTTTTGTTTTGTTTGGTGTTCCAGAAGCGGTTTTAATGTTGGCCGCTTTCTTAAGAAGCACAGCAGTTGGAGTTGTTTTGATAATGAAACTAAAAGACTTATCTTCATAAGCCGTAATAATTACAGGAACAACTTCCCCCATGTTTTGTTTTGTCTTATCATTGAATTCCGTACAGAACTTTGGCATATTGATGCCTGCCGAAGCAAGCGCCGAGCCTGGTTTTGCTTGTCCACCTGGAAGCTCCAGTTTGACAACTTTTGCGATTTTTTTACTCACGCGACACACCTCCTATAAAAAATTTCTTGTCCGTGCTGTGGTGCAAACAGATATATATCCTTCCACGCCGCAAAAATCCGCACAATCGTGCAACGATTATTGTATCGTGTTCACTCTTCTAATGCAAGCGTTTTCACTGAAATCAATTAAAAAAGAGAAAACCTCTATTTATTAGAGGTTTATACTTTCTCAATATCTGCAAAATCAACATCGAATGAATTCGCACGGCCGAAGAAGGTTGTTGTTACTTTAACCTTGCCATGATCAATATCAACGAATTCAATTTTGCCAATTGTTCCAGCAAGAGGGCCACGAAGAACTTTTACTTCAGTTCCAATTAGATAATCGTTATACATTTCTTTATTGATAATGCCCGCTTTTTTCAGCACAGTGTCGATTTGTTCTTTCGGAACCGGGAATGGCTTTGTACCACCGCCCGAAGATCCAACGAAGCCCGTTACACCGGGTGTATTTCTTACAATATACCACGCATCATCGGTCATCACCATTTCAACAAAAACATATCCTGGATAGGTATTCTTAATCTTGGTCTTCCCTGTTGGAATGCCTTCTTTTAGTACGGGAACTTCTTCTTCGGCGAGTAAGACTTGAAAGATGTAGTCTTGCATCCCCATGCTTTCAATACGTCTCTCCAAATTGGTTTTAACCTTGTTTTCGTGCCCCGAGTACGTATTCACTACATACCATTGCTTTTCGCCTAATTTATCCATTTTTTCTCCTCCAGTGATTAGCGGAAGTTAATCATTTGCAACAACCGAATCACAAGAAAATCGGTGAGCACCAAAAACAAGCCAAAGAACAAGGAATATCCAAGCACCGTTGCAGTATAATGCTGCAAGTCTTCCCCTTTGGGCCAGCGAACACGTTTCGCCTCTCGTAAGACCCCTGCAAAAAAATGTTTAATCTTTACCATTTGTTTGTCTTCCTCCTACTTGCTTTCTTTGTGCGTTGTGTGTGCATTGCATTTTTTGCAAAACTTCACAACTTCAAAGCGTTCTTTTGAAACTTGCTTCTGTTTTGTTGTTGTATAATTCCGCGACAAGCAGTTCGTACATACAAGAATAATTTTTTCGCGCATAGTAAAAACCACCTTCGTGAAAATAACTTTAACACAACGGTGGTTTTAAGTCAATCAACTGACTAGTATTTAGTCAACCAACTTCAAATACTTTCGAATTTTTCGTCGTGCCGATGCCAAAATATTGTCTACTTTCTTAACTGTGACCCCAAGTTGCCTAGCAATCTCTTCGTAACTAACGTTATTAATTCGAGCAGTCATTGCAAATCTTTCTTCGGGAGTTAAGATCATAAATGCATTTTCAATTTCATCTATTTTTTCGTTTAGAATGTAGATACGATCAGGAGAAGAAGAATAGTGCTTGTCTTCAATGCAATCAATGTATTGCATGGAATTCTCCGAAGAAACAGGAGCGTCCAATGGAACAATAATAATATCTTTGTTACCACCAAACCACTTTTTTAAATACTGCTTCATTGAGTTTTCAATTATCACGTTTACATAAGAATAATAAATACCAAGTTCATTTCGGTATGTATCAATTGATTGTAGAAAAGCATCCATGGAGTCTTGAATCAACTCGGATCGAGTAATTCCTCTATCTCTTCTTTCGTATTTTCGTGCGATGTTTGTAATGATGGGAAGATATCGATCAAGCAACGTATTCATTGCATCTAAATTTCCCAAATGTATCATCATGATGAGCTCATCATCACCAATTATTAATCGTTTATCGACATGTTTTGATTCTATAGTATTCATTTAATATTTCTTTTTATGCATATATTAATGCTATCTACCTTTCTTGCCTCTTTCCTCTATAGTTACGGGAAATCGCGAAGCATAAATTTGATATAACAGAACGGCAGTTGCAACCGAGGCGTTGAGAGAATTGATCTTCCCTAACATTGGTAGCTTTACTTTAAAATCACATTGTTCTAAAACCAGGCGAGAAATCCCCTTTCCCTCTGATCCGACAATTAGCAAAGTTGGCATCTTGTAATCGATTTCTCGATAATCCTTTGCGTTTGTAGCTTCAGCGCCAACAATCCAAAATCCTTTTTCTTTTAACTTATGGATGGTCTGTGTCAAATTTGTTACTTGAACAACCGGAACATACTCAATCGCTCCGGTGGATACTTTTGCTACTGTTGCATTTAAAGGCGCGCTACGGTGTTTCGGAACGATAACTCCTTGAACCCCCATTGCTTCACAGGATCGAAGAATTGCTCCAAAATTATGAGGATCCTCTATCCCATCAAGCATGACTATTAGAGGATTC
>JBAYCP010000120.1:0-3604 GCA_041668665.1 Bacilli bacterium
AGATCAAAGCGGATCACCCCGCTGAAGTAGGAGCCGATTTGGTTGCGGACTGCGTAGGTGCTTTAAACCGCTATCCTTTGCCAGCCATTATTGTTGATTTTGGCTCAGCAACAAAGATTTGCGCAATGGACGAAGATGGAGCCTTTATTGGTTGTACCATTGGTCCAGGGGTGCGAATTTCTGCCGATGCACTTGTTCGTACTGCTTCCCAACTTCCGAATATCAACTATCGCTTACCAAAGAAGGTTATTGGCACGAATACGCCCGATAGCATGAATTCAGGAGTTCTTTATGGAGCAGCCGCAATGATGGATGGTTTGATTGACCGATTTCAAGAAGAAATGGGGTCGGTCAAAACGATTATTGCGACAGGTGGATTAGCCCCTATCGTCGTTTTAGCATCGAGAAAAGATATTATCCTCGACCGTGATTTAATCCTTTATGGTTTGTACGAAATCAATCGCCGCAATTGTATCAAGGAGGAAAAAGAACAATATGCGAAATAATCGAATTAAAGAAATGACCTATTATGCAATGTTTATTGCATTGATAGCCGTCTTATCCTTTACTCCACTTGGCATGATTCCACTTTCGCCGACAGTATCCGTGACAGATATCCACATTGTAGTAGTTTTAGCTGCATTATTAATGGGTCTTAAAGGTGGCATCGTCACTGGTTTGGCTTTTGGCGTTTTGAGTTGGTTACGGGCCATCACTGCACCAGTTGGAGTCGTTGATCCTGTGTTTACCAATGTATTGGTCTCCATTTTTCCACGACTAGTCTTTGGTGTTATCGCTGGGGTATTAGCATAAATCACACGTCGGAAGTTCTTTGGAAAAACTCGAGTCTATGAAACGGTATCCATTGCAATCACTGCGGCGATTGGCACGCTTATACATACCTCGATAACAGTCATCATGATGTATCTTATCGGTCGCACGATGCCAATTTATGAAGAGTTTTTTGCTAACAATACTTTTTCCGCTTTCTTCTTAGGAATTCTTGGGTTCAATGGTATGTTAGAACTTGCAGCCGCTATCATTATTACTCCCATTTTATTCTACGCTCTGCGGAGAATGTTCCGAGACTTTTTGCCTAAATCCGTTGAAAAATAACGAGGAGGACTGTACCAGTGAAAGATGTAATAGCGTTAGCAAAAGCGAAAGAGAGTGCGATGATCCGCGACTTGCAAGGATGGATTCGTTGTGGGTCTGTGTACGATGAAACCACGGTTTCTACGGAGAAACCTTTTGGAGAAGGGGTATCAAATGCCCTCGAATGGATGGCTCAAACCGCAGAGCGTGATGGTTTTATGGTTGATCGATGTGATGGCTATTGCACCGAAATCACGTATGGTACATCCCCTGAAATTGTGATGGTTCTTGGTCATGCCGACGTAGTACCTCTTGGCGCCGGTTGGACCAAAGAACCGTTTGGAGGTGTTGTGGAAGATCGTATTCTCTATGGCCGCGGAGCAAGTGACGATAAGGGACCGACCTTAGCGGCTTATTATGCGCTTAAAATTTTAAAAGAACGAAATTATCCGCTCAAACGGACCATACGGATTGTGGTTGGTGGAAATGAAGAAAGTGGCTCTCGATGCCTTCACCATTATTTTCAAGAGCTCCAACGACCTCACCCTATTTACGGTTTCACTCCCGATGCTGAATTTCCTTTAATTTATGGCGAAAAAGGAATTATGAATTATCGTTTTCAAGGAGAAATTCACGATGATGTTCTTCTTTATCTACATAGTGGTGTAGCTGCGAATTCCGTTCCAGACTCCGCAATTGCTCATCTAGTTGGACATACATTTTCCGCTCATCAATTTGAGTCGTTTTTACGCCAGGCTGGTACCACAGGAAGTTTGGAAATCAATAAGGATCAAGCAATTCTTACCGTTCACGGAAAGGCCGCCCATGGTTCGACACCCGAACATGGCTTGAATGCTCTTTCGTTGTTGCTGAAGTTTCTTGCTGAACACACGACTTCTTCTTTGGCAAAACATTTTGCATCAAAGTTTCTAGCCTATGATGGTAGTGGGTTAGACATTCAATTCTCGGGCGAACGAATGGGTGCACTTACGATGAATTTGGGGTTAGGCAGTTATGAAAACGGACATTATTCCTTTATCCTTAACATTCGTTATCCCATTGATTGTGATCCCCATATTCTTAGCCAAACTCTTGGTCAACATGCCTTGCACAAAGGCGAACTCATGAGTGATTCAGCGCCTTTATATCTTGACCCTGAATCGCCATTTATTCAAACCTTACTTCGCATTTATCAAGAGTTGAGTGGCGATAAAAAGACGCAACCTATGACCATAGGTGGTGGAACCTATGCTCGAAATACGGTCAATACAATTGCGTATGGAATGGGTTTTCCTAATGGCGGTCATGGGAGTGGAAATATTCATAGCCCCGATGAATCATTGGCCATCGATGATTTGGTGCTTGGGACGGCGATCTACTTGCGGGCATTGTTTGAACTCGCAAATATGTAATCATGCGACAACGACATAAACCATGGGCAATTCCCTATTTGGAAGAACATGCCAATCTTGTGTGGCGTTTTTCTCAAGAAGCACCACCTCTTCTATTTCCAACGATCTATGAAGCAATTGGCATGGAAATCGGAGTGGGAAAAGGCGATTTCATTATTTCAATGGCTCAAAAGAACCCTAACATGTTCTTTTTTGGCATTGAACTTCAGCCATCCGTTCTTGTGCTAGCGGTACAAAAAGCGGTGGAGTATGGCTTAACAAATCTCTATTTTTTATGTGGAAACGCTTCGGATATTTTGTCGCATTTCCCTCAGGAGAAGATTGCTACGATTTATTTAAATTTTAGCGACCCATGGCCCAAAAAAAGACATGAAAAGCGTCGTCTAACATCCTCTTCTTTTCTACAATATTATCATCAACTTTTGATTAAGAGAGGACAAATTCTATTTAAAAGTGACAATTTCGAATTATACCGTTATACTATGGAACAAGTAATGAATCACTCATGGCATATTCTACAGGCGCAATCTCCTTATGAGATTCTTGAAGCAGATGATGCGATGACTGAGTATGAAATGCGTTTTCGTTCATTAGGAAAGCCGATTCACCGACTCGTAATTATGAAGGAGGAATTTGTCGATGGTTCTAAGTAATAAACGTCGTCAGTTGTTTGAAGAAGTGACCCAAGCAATTGGAGTGTTTGGGCACGAAGTGGAGATTCGCCGAGTATTGGAACGTTATTATCGTCCTTTAGCCGATGAGTTGCTGGAAGATCAACTTGGATCACTGATTGCGCATAAGAAAAGCAACAACCCCAATGCGCCCAAAGTGTTGGTGCTAGCTCATATGGATGAGGTAGGATTTCGTGTAGGTTCTATTGAGTCCGATGGCACCTTGAAGATGCATAAACTTCCTTCGGGAATTTGGGAGCAAACCTTGATGTCCCAACGTGTTTATGTCCAGACAAAAACAGGTAAAGTATTAGAAGGTGTCATAGATACCATTCCTCCTCACCAATTAACTCCTGAATTACGAGCAAAACCCATGAAAGCGGAAGATATGCTTGTTGATCTTGGATGTTCGACGAAAGAAGAAGC
>JBAYCP010000121.1:0-3555 GCA_041668665.1 Bacilli bacterium
AGCAATATCCTAGGAACTCGTTTGTCCTGAACGGCCATGAGACAAGCTTCGGCAGTTGCCGTTGCTCCATCATACATTGAGGCATTGCTTACATCCATTCCGGTCAAAGAAGTCATGTAGGATTGGTATTCAAAGATATAAGTGAGTGTACCTTGTGCAATTTCGGGTTGATAAGGAGTGTAAGAAGTCAAAAATTCTTGTCTCGAAACAAGAGGGGGAATAATACTTGGAACATAATGATCATAGGTTCCTGCTCCTGCAAAGCAAATCAGTCGCTGATTCTTTGCAGCAATTTTATCCATGCGTTGACGCAATTCAATTTCACTTAAGGAATTCTCCAAATCTGGCCAACGATCGCGTATCAACGAAGATGGAATGTCTTGGAATAAATCGTCAATCTCCTTAACGCCAATAGTATCAAGCATCTTTTGGATGTCTGATTCGGTGTGTGGGAAATATTTAAACATAGCTATTCCTGCTCTTTCGCACAATGGTCTTGATACGCCTCAGGCGAAAGAAGAGCATCAAGTTCATTGAGATTATTGGGTTTTATAACCATAATCCAATTGGCATAAGCATCTTCGTTTAATGCTTCAGGAGTATCGAGTAAAACTTCATTCACGGCCATGACCGTACCACTTACAGGGCTATATAAATCTGCTGCTGCTTTGACACTTTCGACGGCACCAAAAACTTCACCTTGTTTGAATTGACGTCCGACTTCTGGCAAGTCCACAAAGACGACATCACCAATATGATGACTTGCGAAATCGCTAATCCCTACAGTAATGGTTCCGTCTTTCAAATTTGCCCATTCATGGGACTTGGAATAACGAAGATTTTCTAATACTTTATGCATAGTGGTTCCTCCTTTAGCGTTTATCGCTGATACTTCTTCTCGTAAAACTTTTTGTCACGAATCACGGCCGGCACTAACTTTCCACGAATTTCTATGAAAACCGATTGCCCAATGGCTGCGTACTCACTTTTCACCAAGGCGAGACCAAGAGGTTTCTTGGAAGTTGGCACCATGTATCCAGTTGTTAGAATACCAATTTCTTTCCCCTCTACGAGCACGCGATATCCTTGACGGGGGATTCCTCGGTCCAATAATTCAATGCCAACAATTTTGCGAGGAATGCCGTTTTCTTTTTGTTCCAATAATGCATCTCTTCCAATAAAATCTTTATACATTTTGACTGCAAAGCCTAATCCGGCTTCCAAGGGGGAAATCGAATCGGATAATTCGTGGCCATAAAGCGGCAACGCAGCTTCAAAGCGTAAGGTATCCCGTGCGCCCAATCCACACGGCTCCACTTTCATCTCTTCAACCAACTGTTTCCATAATGCTTTGCATGAGTCTTCTCCAAGATAAATCTCAAATCCATCTTCTCCGGTATAACCCGTGCGAGAAATGAGGATGGGGGCTCCTTGATAGAATTGTTCATCAAAACGATAAAATCCTAACTGTTTCAGTGAAAATCCCAATATTTGCTCCAAAATCTTTTGAGCCTCGGGTCCCTGTACTGCCAATTCATCATATCGTTCCGATTCATCAATAATTTGAACGGAACAACTGGTGGAGCGTTCAACCAGCCAAGCATAGTCTTTTTCTTTGTTTGCTGCATTAACAACCAAGAGATAATCATTTTCTCCTTTTTGATACACCAGCAAGTCATCAACTACTCCACCATGGGGATAGCACAACATCCCATACAAAATTTGATGAGGTGTCATTGTATAAATATCATTGGTAAATACATCATTGAGAAAGACAGCTGCATCCTTGCCTAGGATTCGGATTTCTCCCATATGGGAGACATCAAAAACGCCCGCATGTTGGCGAACAGCCTCGTGCTCGATGGAAATCCCTCGATATTCAATTGGCATTTGATACCCCGCGTATTCTGCCATTTTTGCACCAAGTTTGATATGTTGATCGTATAGATGAGTTTGTTTCATTGCGTTATTCCTCTCATAATTTCAATTATTTCTTCTGCCGAAGCATTTTGAATCCATTGGTCAATGGGGTTACGGACTACAACTTCCATCATCTGTTCAAGAGTAAATGGAATCCCTATAAAATGTTTTTCCCAAGAGTCCATTGACTGTAAAGCAAAGAAATCACCAGATACCCTACAGTCAACAATATGATTTCGTTGAATAGAAAATCGAATCTCAATTTTTCCTGCTTTTGGACTTCGCCCTGAGCAGACTGCATCAAAAGGTGGATTTTGACCTTCAATCCAACTTTGATCCAAGTATTTTGTTTCCAAATATCGAACCGATCGTTCGTCCTCTTCAGTTAAATAATAATGCGAATCACAAAGATTATCAATTAATTGTTGGAAAAACTGAGTTTGAGATAACGGAGTGATCTCGCACAAATTAATCACACGTTCACGAACACTGGCAATTCCCTTCGAAACCAATTTTTCGTTCGATGGGGTCAAAGCGCGCACCATGGCATCAATATTCGTGTTAAATAACATGGTCCCATGAAGAACGGCACGCTCTTGAAAACGATAAAAAGCATTGCCCGAAAATTTCCGCCCCATCACTAACAAATCATTACGACCAGAGAAAGTAGCGGGAATCCCCATCGCTGTCAACACATCAACCATTGCGCCTAAATATGTAGGAAAAACCATTTCTTTATTAAAATTGGGACTAAAAAAAGAGAACATTTTACAACCCGTATCGGCATAGACTGCGCCTCCACCCGAAGGCCGTCGATAAAGATTAATGGCGTTATTGTGAATATATTCTTTGTTCACTTCAGCTGCAAGAAGTTGATGTTTTCCGATAATAACCGAGGGCCCAATGTCCCATAATAAAAAATATTCTTGCAACGGAAAATGAGTCATGACGTATTCTTCAAGTGCAAAGTAATAGGAACAACGATGAATGATATTTGATGGAATAATTTGTATCATAGATTACACCTTTTCAATAATTTCATTAGGGTAAGCGGCGAGTAATGCACAACATTCGCGAGCATGAATAAGCTTCCCAACATTCTCTACTGAGCGATAACTAAGTAGTTCATACAATTCACGAGGTTTTCGCCACTCTATTTCTGCAAATAGCCTTGACTCTTCTTCCGTTCGTCCAAGGGACGATTGACCTTTAACCCGAGCTGTAAAATAGATTGCTTCTTCTTCTCGTTGCAAAAGATGATAACTATACTTCATTAATCCTAAAGGGCGAATATCCTCAATCGTTAGTCCAAGTTCCTCTTGAATCTCGCGAATCAAGCCGTCTTCGGCAGATTCTCCCTCATTGATACCTCCACCAGGAAACTCATAGTGATCACGCTTCCCAAATTGATCTTCACCAATAATATGAATAATTGCAATCGCTCCGGCTTGGTTTCGAACCAATCCTCGTGTTGTATGCCTTGTGTAAAGAATCGGTTTCTTAGGATATACTATATCCGGAAACTCACCAAGCACTCGCATAGGAGCCCTCCTAGAGATGATAAGAGTTCGCCAACTGTTGTGCGACTTTTTCTCTTAAAATTTCGTGAGTTATAAACTTTCCGTTGATGAAAAC
>JBAYCP010000122.1:0-3527 GCA_041668665.1 Bacilli bacterium
ATATTATAAATAATAGCAATTAATTATACAACAATAAAAAAAATAAAAGTAATAATTGAATAATTAGTTCATCTTTGTTCATTTTTCCCTTTCAACATGTATGGATAGATTAGAGTAAACAGACCGAAGCAATCTTCATGAAAAAGTACATGCAACTAAATTTTAGAAAGGAATGATCATAAAAAAAGTACCCATCTTTTCAGTTATAAGATGGGTACACGATCAAAGGGTCTAGTCGCTAAGAGTCTACAGTTGCCACAAAAATAAACGATTACTTGGTTTGATGTTCGTCAAGATATTGTTTGGCTTTACGGGCAACAACAATTTCTTCATTGGTAGGGATGACATAGACCGTGACTTTCGATGTTGGAGTTGAGATAATGCCTTCTTGGCGGAATCCTTGATTCTTTCTCGTATCAAGCTCCACGCCAAGGAATTCAAGGCCCTTTAAGGTTTGTTCACGAACGATGGCACTATTCTCACCGATGCCTCCTGCAAATGCAATGGCATCAAGTCCTCCCATCGCAGCGGCGTAGGCTCCAATTTGTTTTTTCAAATAATAACTGTAGGTCGCAATGGTTTCTTGGGCATCGATGTTGCCTTTCTCGGCGGCCAGTTCGATGTCACGCATGTCATTGGAGATACCACTTAGCCCAAGCAATCCACTCTTCTTAGTCAACAAGGTTTTCACTTCTTCGAGACTCATATGATGTTCTTCTTGCAGATAAATGGGGAGATAGGGGTCAATATCACCACAGCGGTTATTATGCATGATGCCACATTGTAACGAGAAGCCGAGAGTGGTATCGATGGATGTACCTTCCTTCACGGCAGCAAGAGAACCCGATCCCCCTAAATGGCAGGTGACAAGTTTTAAATCCTTGCGGCCGCTTAACTCACTGACGCGTTGACTGACATATTCGTGACTTGCGCCATGATAGCCATAACGACGAACGCCATATCGGGTGGCGTATTCTTTGGGGATGGAATAGAGATAGGCTTGTGGAGGAAGATGGCGATGGAATCCTGTTTCAAACGATCCAATCAACGGAATCGAAGGGGCGACGGCTCGGAATTGACGAATGGCAGCAATGTAAGGAGGATTGTGGGCGGGAGCGATACCATTCATGGCTTCCATCGCTTCCAAGACTTCTTCCGTTAATAATTGCACACCCGTGATGTTTTTGGCCAACACGACTTTGAACCCTACACAGTCAATGTCTTTGATGGAGGGGACAACCGGTCCAATGATGGCTCCCAACATGTGTTCGATGCCTTCTTTATGACTAGGCAAGGGAAGTTCACGTTCGAAACGATTGCCGTTGATATCGCGATGAGAAAAAGTCGCCTTCGTGGTACCGACTCGCTCCATTTTCCCTTGAGCGAGGGCGGTTTCGGAAGTCATGTCCAGTAATTGATATTTGAGAGAGGTACTCCCAACGTTGCAAATAAGAATGTTCATAAATTCACCTCATTTCTAGTATAACAAAGAAAGCGGGGTCCTCGAAAGGGCTTGGGTGGAAAAGACATAAAAAAGAAGCACAGGGGGCTGTGCTTCTAAGCGAAGAATGAATTAGAGACCACACTTGAGTTGGGCATTGCAGTTGGTGCAGGTATTACACCCACCCACCTCTTCAACAATCCCTTCCAAACAAATGGGACAAATGTTGCCAACTTCGACACCGATTTCACGATCCAAGCGATCGGCTCGCAAGTCGGTGACTTCTTTTTCGGGCGTTTCAACAGGAGCATCGACACCGAAATCTTTAACAAGATTTAATTGTTCACTGACAGTATTTTCTTCTTTGGAGAGTGTTAAGACTTGAGTATCCCGTGAACCATCCACATAGACAGTTCCTCCTTTGGCGCCACCCTTGTAGAGGCGTTCGTAAATTTCTTGAACTTGCTTGACGCTAAATCCTTTTGGGGCATTCACCGTTTTGGAGATGGAGGAGTCAATCCAACGTTGGATGACACATTGAGTGTCCGCGTGTTCTTCGGGAGCTAATTGCATCGCACTCACAAAGAAATCGGGCAAAGCATCACTGGTCCATTCGGGATGGTATTGACGCCAGTCTTCAACGATGGCGGCATTCACCTCCATAAACTTTCCAAGGCGACCCGAACGATAATAGACAAACGAGAAATAAGGTTCCAAACCGGTAGAGACCCCTACCATAGTCCCTGTGGAACCGGTAGGCGCGATGGTTAGGAGATGGGAATTGCGGATGCCGTGGGTGCGGATGGCATGACGTAACTCCTCGGGCATTTTCTGCATGTAACCACTGTTAATAAAGGCTTCCCGATCTTGTAAGAAAGGAAAGGAACCTTTTTCTTTGGCGAGCTCAACGGATGCTTCATAAGCGGTCGTGGCAATGCAAGAAAAGAGGGCGTCTACAACAGCATTACCTTCGGGCGAACCGTAACGTTTTCCCGCATAAATCAACAAATCATGCAATCCCATGACTCCAAGACCTACGCGACGTTCACCGAGTGCCTGCAAACGATTAGGTTCTAAGAAATAGGGAGTCGAATCAATGACATTATCTTGCATCCGCACCGCAATCCGCACGGTATTTTTAAGAGCATCCCATTGCAACTCGCCGGTTGCTTTATCCACAAAATTAGCTAAATTAATGGCGGAAAGGTTGCACACCGAGTAAGGAGCAAGCGGCTGTTCTCCACAAGGATTGGTAGCGACAACTTTTTGACCATAGGCCACGGCATTGGTCATATCATTGGCATTGTCTAAGAAGAAAATACCAGGTTCGGCCGAATAGGTGGCACAGAAACAAATCAAGTCCCACAAATCTCGGGCCCGAATGGTACGATACACCTTGACGGGGTAGCCTTTGGCAGCCCATTCACGGACATCCCCGACTTCATGCCAATGAGCATCATAAGCGGCTTTTTGCTCAGGAGTATAGACATCAAGATCTGGGAAACGCAACTCATAACGATCGTCCGCTTCTACGGCCTGCATAAATTCTTTGGTTAACGTGACAGAGATATTGGCCCCCGTTAAAAAGTCGGGACTATTGACTTCGTAATGGCCACCTTCGAGAAGTTTTTGACGCGCAGTCTCTACGACACTTTCAGGAAGCAGTCCTTCTTTTGCCACAATTTCATCATAAAATAAGCGGTCTTTGGAATTTAAGGGAACAAACTTTAATTTATTAAATGCTGCCATCCGAATCTCTTCATCGCTGGAATTTTTGCTTAACCATTCGAGAATAAGTGGGTTTTGCATTTTTGAAATGATGAATTCATAAATGTCAGGATGCCAATCTGCAAGCATAATCATTTGAGCACCGCGACGAGAACCCCCTTGTTCAACAAGGTTGGTGAGGTTGGCAATGTCGTTCAGCCAACTGACCGCTCCCGAGGATTTTCCGCCCACGCCTTTGGCAATGGCTCCATGGGGACGTAACGTTGAGCCGTTGGTGCCGACACCACCGCCACGTGACATAATTTCCATGACTTCTTTGCGATGGTCGGAAATGCCGCTGCGAGAATCACGAATATAG
>JBAYCP010000123.1:0-3519 GCA_041668665.1 Bacilli bacterium
TTTGATCGCTTTGCTGAAGTTGAAGAAAAGGGGGCGAAACGATGATAAAAGGTGGGAAAAACCGCTTTAAGAAATTCTATTTTGCCTTTATGCTTTTCTTCTTGTACATACCTTTTGTTCCACTTTTTCTCTTCTCCTTTAATGCATCTCGCTCCTTAACAAACTGGGCAGGTTTCTCGCTCCAGTGGTATGAAAAACTTATGGTCGATGCCGACATTGCTTTAGCAGTTATCAATACCATTTTCATTGCTGTCATTGCGACCTTTCTCTCTGTTTTAATCGGTACACTTGCAGCGATTGCGCTCTCGCGCTCCCGCAAAATCATTCGAGATTGGCTGTTACGAGTGAACAATTTACCCATAGTTAATCCGGAAATTGTTACCGCAGTTGCTATGCTTCTTCTCTTCATTTCTTTAGGTATTCCAACAGGGTATCTTACCATGTTGTTAGCCCACATTGGTTTTTGCACACCTTATGTGATTATTACGATTTATCCGAAGTTACGTGGCCTTGATCCTAATGTACTGGAAGCTGCACAAGATCTAGGGGCTACACCTTGGCAAGCGATTTGGAAAGTTTTGGTCCCGCAAATCAAAACTTCAATTATCGCCGCTGCTGCCATTGCGTTCACGATGTCCTTTGATGACTTTATTATTTCTTACTTTACTGCCGGTAGTGTAAAAAACATTTCGATTTATCTTTACACAACCAAGCGACGGGATCCGGCCGTCAATGCGTTTTCCACCATTATTACGCTCATTGTGAGCCTGGTTGTGATTGGAAATCATTTGCGAGAATCACGCCAACTAAAAAAAGAAAGGGGTCTTCTGAAAGAAAATGAAAAAGCTATCTAAAATTGTCGCAACCGCCATGTTGATTGGACTCGCTGCACCGACTCTATCGAGTTGTGGTGTTGTCAAAGTCATCCAATGCATTGGCAAAGAACAGATTAAAATCTTTAATTGGGGGGCATACATTGATCCTGAAGTGCTTACTGCTTTTGAAGAAGAACACAATGTCTGCGTGAGCTATAGTACCTTTAATTCCAATGAAGAAGCCATTGCTAAACTACAAAGTGGGGAAGTCTATGATGTCATTTTCCCTTCGGACTATGCAGTGGAACAATTGGTTGAAGAAGATTATATTCAAACGTTGGATTGGGATAAAATTACTGCTGTCTCGAATTCATTGTCCCTTGAAGAAACAGGAGATACTGCCCTTGCAGGGGGATTAAAGACCTTGCTTTCATCATTAAATGAAGGCGATGAAGTTCATGAAGGATTTAACTTTTTGAATTATGCAGTCCCTTATTTCTGGGGGTCTGTCGGTATCTTATATGATACAGAAAATGTAACTCTTGAAGAATTGGAAGAGTTGCAATGGGATGTTTTTAAGACGCCTGTCGAGGGGCGCCGCTATGCTTATTACGATAGCTCTAGAGACGGCTTTATGGCTGCATTAAAACAACTAGGGTATTCAATGAATACTTCTGATCAAGCTGAGATTGATGCCGCTAAACAATGGCTCATTCAACAAAAACAAGCACTGGGACAAAACTTATCGTATGTTGGCGATACTGTTATAGAAGATATGGCAGCAACGACTCCTGATGGAGATCCTGCGAACACCTATGACCTTGCACTCATGTACTCTGGTGACGCAGTATATGCGATGAGTGAAAATGAGAACTTGGCCTTTTTCCAACCCTCTGTTGGCACAAATGTGTGGGTGGATGGTATGGTTATTCATAAGAATTCCACAAAAGTTGACTTAGCCTATGATTTTATTAACTTCATGATGAGTGAAGAAATTGCCACTGCCAACACTTTGTATGTTGCTTATAGTTCTCCTCTCGAGATTGTCTATGAGACGATGCTAGAAGATAGTGAAGAAGGCTTCGCAGATTATGAAGGAGCCTATCGTGTCAATGTCCATGGAGAAAATGATGAAATATTCCGCTTTGATCGTGTTGCAAAAAGTCGTATTGATGATGCTTGGGTTCAAGTAAAACAAGCAAGTATTAATTGAATCATCGGAGGAGGTTTTCTCCTCCGATTTCTTTTCTAGAACTGCCATTATATTCGGATGAAATCAGTTGAAATACTATTTTTCTTTTGCTATAATGATTAGGCGCTATGGTTCCATAGCCAAGTGGTAAGGCAAGTGACTGCAACTCACTGAGCGTCGGTTCGACTCCGTCTGGAACCTCCATTCTATTTCCTTTTTTCTCCCCTGAAAAAAGATTAAATTCTTATTGAAAATCTGTTTCCGATTTGATACACTGTTATAGCACGCGCCCATAGCTCAATTGGATAGAGCGTTAGACTACGGATCTAAAGGTTGCGGGTTCGATTCCTACTGGGCGCGCCATTTTTTTCGGGATGTAGCACAGCTTGGCAGTGCATCTGGTTTGGGACCAGAGGGTCGCAGGTTCAAATCCTGTCATCCCGACCATGTGTTTTCTTTTTTCCGGGGTCATAGCTCAGCTGGGAGAGCGCCTGCCTTGCACGCAGGAGGTCAGGGGTTCGATCCCCCTTGGCTCCACCAAATTCTTATTCTGGCGGTGTAGCTCAGCTGGCTAGAGCATCCGGTTCATACCCGGCAGGTCGGGGGTTCAAATCCCTCCGCCGCTACCAAATGTAAACAAGGTGATCGACCGGACCCTTAGCTCAATGGTCAGAGCTACCGGCTCATAACCGGTTGGCTGTAGGTTCGAGTCCTACAGGGTCCACCACTCTGTGGAGGCGTACCCAAGCGGTTGAAGGGATCGGTCTTGAAAACCGACAGGAGTCTCACGGCTCGCGAGAGTTCGAATCTCTCCGCCTCCGCCATTCGGTTTCACTTTATCCATATCGTTGTCATCGTTCTTGCTATTCTTATCGCGGGGTAGAGCAGTCTGGTAGCTCGTCGGGCTCATAACCCGGAGGTCAGAGGTTCAAATCCTCTCCCCGCAACCAATGGTCTCGTGGTGTAGTGGTTAACATGTCTCCCTGTCACGGAGAAGACCGCGGGTTCGATCCCCGTCGAGACCGCCATTGATGGCTCGGTAGCTCAGTTGGTAGAGCAACGGACTGAAAATCCGTGTGTCGCCGGTTCAATCCCGGCCTGAGCCACCATTATTCACAAAGAGGGAGTTTATTGACTCTCTTTTTTTTATGATTGCACTAATGATTTTTATCAAAATATGGTAGTATATTATCAGTATCATTTTTATCACAAAAAGTTAAATGATAAAGAGATTGATGGTGTTAATCTATGATTAGAAAAGAGGAATATGAGATGAATCTCTATGAAAAACTTGCCGACCTAATATTTCCGGATGTTCATGAATCCATTGATGATTTAGAGCAACGATATCCCCTACGCAATCTTCCAGATGGAGCGATGGTGACCCGCTTTGCTCCAAGTCCAACTGGGTTTTTGCATACTGGTTCTTTACTCACTTCGCTAATTGGATGGAAATTTGCTCAACAGACCAATGGCATTTTTATCTTGCGCCTCGAAGATACTGACCAAAAA
>JBAYCP010000124.1:0-3504 GCA_041668665.1 Bacilli bacterium
ATAATTAACTAAAAAACTACTAAACACTCGAAGTTTAGTAGTTTTGCGTGTGTTATTCATCATCATCCATACTCAATACAGCCATAAATGCTTCTTGAGGTACTTCAACGCTGCCAACCATCTTCATACGTTTTTTTCCTTCTTTTTGCTTTTCAAGAAGCTTCTTTTTCCGTGTAATATCTCCCCCATAACACTTGGCAAGAACATCTTTGCGCAATGCTTTTAAGTTTGTTCGGGCGATTACCTTCCCTGAAATTGCGGCTTGGATTGGCACTTCAAATTGTTGCTTAGGAAGCAATTCTTTCATTTTTACAGTAATGTAATGTCCCCGTCGATATGCAAATTGACGATGAACGATAGACGCTAATGCATCAACATTTTCTGCATTGATGAGGATATCAAGCTTCACAAGATCGGATTCCTTATAACCAGAAAAAACATAATCGAAGGATGCATATCCCCGTGTTGATGATTTAAGGCGATCAAAAAAATCAAAAATAATTTCAGAAAGTGGCATTTCATATATGAGAATCATTCTGGATTCGTCAATATATGTTAAGTCCACATAAATTCCTCTTTTGTTTTGACACAACTCCATTAATGCCCCAACATATGTAGAGGGTGTCATTATTGTTGCACGAACAAAAGGCTCTTCAATGCTTTCAATCTGCTGCGGATCTGGAAATTTAGCTGGATTATCCATATCTTCCACTAATCCGTTGGTACGGTGCACACGGTAAATGACTGATGGTGCAGTAGCAATAAGGTTTAAATTGTATTCACGTTCTAACCGTTCTTGAATCACATCCATATGGAGCAATCCTAAAAATCCACATCGAAATCCAAATCCTAAAGCCTGTGAAGTTTCAGGTTCATATTTTAATGATGAGTCACTGAGTTGAAGCTTTTCTAGAGCATCTCTTAAATCATTATAACGATTACTATCAACAGGGAATAATCCGCAATATACCATCGGATTTAATTGTCGATAACCCGGTAATGGCGATTTCGCTGGGCGATTATCTAGAGTGATTGTATCCCCGACGTGAACATCCTTTATTGTCTTGATAGAAGCAGCAATCCATCCAACTTCACCTGAATGAAGCATTTCTCCTGGCACTTCATTAGGAACGCGATATCCAAGTTCAAGAACTTCATATACTGCTTGTGTTGCCATGAATCGAATCATATCTCCTCTTCGAATACAGCCTTGTTTAACACGAACATAGGCGACAACTCCTCGATATGCATCATAGTATGAATCAAAGATTAACGCCTGCGTTGGTGCGCTATCATCGCCAACAGGAGGAGGCACATAGGCAACGATTGCTTCCAATACTTCCTTAATATTTTGTCCGGTTTTTGCCGATATTAAAGGAGCATGTCCCGCAGGAATGCCAATTTCAGTTTCTAATTCATGTTTCACCCGTTCTGGATCAGCGCTTGGAAGATCAATTTTATTAATTACAGGAACAATTTCTAAATCGTTATCAATCGCCAAATAAACATTCGCAAGGGTTTGTGCTTCCACCCCTTGAGAGGCATCAACAACTAAGAGCGCTCCTTCACAAGCCGCTAAAGATCGCGAAACTTCATAAGTAAAATCGACATGCCCCGGCGTGTCAATTAAATTAAAAACATATTCTTCTCCATCCATCGCTAAATACTTTATTTGTACAGCATTGAGCTTAATCGTAATCCCACGCTCACGTTCCAAATCCATAGAATCAAGTATTTGTTCTTTCATTTCGCGTTGTTCGATAGTTTTTGTGTGCTCAAGTATACGATCAGCGAGCGTGGACTTCCCATGGTCAATATGAGCGATAATTGAAAAATTACGAATGTGTTTTAAATCATACGCCATAGTTCCACCTCCATTGATGCACGCAATATTATATCATAATTTTCATTCAGTTGTGTGAGAAAATATCTCCATTTTTCAAGGCTTTTGATCCCCTAATATAGTCTCTTGCCAACATCATTCTTTTTCCAGATGGTTGAACAGTTATTAACTGAAGAATTCCTTCTCCACAAGCAACTAGAAATTCAGGTTCGAGTTGTAAAATGGTTCCTGGACATTCTTTCGCCCCTTGATGAATTATTTTAGTTTCCCATATTTTAAATGGTTCACCAAATAAATTCGTATAAGCTCCAGGTGTAGGTGCAAGCGCTCGTACTAAATTATGAATCTGAAGAGCAGGCAAGGACCAATCGATTTGTTCTTCTGATCGCATAATATTTGGGCCATAAGTTACTTGTTGTTCATCTTGTGCCATCCCAATAGATTTTCCTTGAAGAAAAAGAGGTAACCATGAAATTAGCATTTTTGCAGCTAGTTCTTGTAGCTTAATTGACAAGGAACCTGTTGTGTCTATCTCCTCGATTCGGATAGATTCTTGTAAGAACATTCTTCCGGCGTCCATCTTCTCCACCATCTCCATGATAGTAACCCCAGTTTCGTGATCCCCCTGCATGATTGCTCGTTGAATAGGGGCTCCCCCACGCAATTTTGGAAGCAATGACGCATGAACGTTGTAACATCCTAATTTAGGTATAGCAAGTAATGGAGCGGGCAAAATCTGCCCATAAGCGCAGGTAATGATTAAATCAGGATGGAGCCTCTCAATAAAATCATAATCTTTTCGAATTCGTAGAGGTTGATAAACCATTATATTATGGTCAAGCGCTATTTTTTTAACAGGCGTAGGCAATACTGATTGCTTTCTTCCAACTGGGCGATCGGGTTGGGAAACGACTGCTACCACAGTGTACCCCTCTTTCAAAATAGCTTCAAGCAATGAAGCCGCAAAATCGGGGGTCCCCATGAAAAGAATTGTAGGATTATCCATTTTTTACCCTTCCCTCCGTACTGATGCTGTCGCCTCAACAATAAACAATTCAAACGCCTGCACTCGATCAACTTTTCCAGACTTAATTTGATAATCCAATTGACCTAATTGATTAAGTAAATGAAGAACATTATTGAGAGAAAACAAATGAAGCCTACGAAGAGCTAAAGTTACTCGATAAGGATGCACTTTCAAATGACCAACGATTTCTTCTTCACGCATATTTTCGCTTTGATACAAATACCCAACTTGATAGAAAAAACGTAGTTGATTTGCAATGATGGGCAATAATCGGATTGGCTCTTCATTATTCAGACGTAGATCTCGAAAAATCTGAAGAGCTGTTGTCGGATCTTTTTTTAACAACGCATCTGCTATTCCGAATACATTCTCTTCAAGAGGTCGGGGTACTAATTGCTCTACGTCCTGTAAATGAATATTTTTTGAGAATACTGCAAGTTTATCGGCCTCTTGAACGATTTCCACCAAATCACGACCCACTCGATCCATGAAGCAGTTCAGGGCATCATCATCAATTTTTACGCCACGTTTTTCAAATATTTTCCGAATAACAGAAGGCCATTCATTTTTCCCATAATCTCCAAGTGATAGAACTTTGGCTTGCTTTTTCATTAATTTTACCCATTCATTTTTC
>JBAYCP010000125.1:0-3462 GCA_041668665.1 Bacilli bacterium
ACAATTTCTTGTTTCCATTGCCGATCGGTCAACACAAGTCCTGGTTGACCCGACATATCGGCCATCGCATCGCTGACGGTATCTTTGATGAAATCACCAAACAATCGTGAGTCGAGCAACAGCGGGAACAAATCACGTAAGATGGTCCCTAGGTCACTACGGAAACGTCCTTGTTCATCTTGTTCCAGTAGCCCACTTAAATCATCAAAGGAGACAAGTTCATAGGTACGTAAGGTGCGTAAGATGGAAGAAAGCAAGCGTATTTCTTGCTCCACATTTGCCCTCGTCCACGAGGACTCTTCATCGCTAATAGGAGCGAGTCCGCCTTCATCCAATGCATCTTCAATCATTGTGAAGACATAGGTCACCGCACCACCCATAATTTTCGAAGAACCAAGAGTCGCAAAAACTTCTTCCAATAAATCGGCTGCATCATCCCGTTCCAATAAACTCGTGGGGTCGGTTAGATTATTGAAATCTCCGCCCAAGCGACGATTGATGATGCTATTGAGTTCTTCCATCACATCGAGTACCACCGTCCATAAACCTTCGTCTTGAATGGTTTCAAAGGTCGCTAAATCAAGCGATAAGGCAGCGACCAAATCCGTTGGAAGTTCCGAAGTAAACTGACTCGCCATCCCGGAAAGCAGTTCAGGAAGGATTGGCCCAAAGATTTGAGAATTTAAGACACTTTGAACCACGGGGCGAATTTCAATAAAATCAATGGATTCGAGGCCACCTTGTGCCAGCGAAAATGCTTGGGCAAGGATGGGCAACTCTTGCGCCCACTGAACACCCGTAAAATTAAGCAATGTGGCATCAATGCCAAATTCGGTTAAGGTATCATTGATTTCTGGCATTTGTAGCAAGACTGCCAAAATGGCAGGAATAATCTCAGAAAGCACCTCAGAATCATCGATGTAAGTGCCTAACGTCACCATGCGAGTTTCATCGGCAAGTAAGAGTTCCACATCCAACATCGGTTCGCCCGTATCGGGGTCTACAATTTCTTGATACATGGCAAAAATGGTGAGAATCTCACTGCTCCAATCCTCAATGTCTGCTAAAAAGTCAAAATCGACATCGCCCACATATTCCGGAAATTCATCTTGGGCATAATTAGCCGCAATGACGACCGCCATCGAAAGGACGGCTTGGAATAATTGGGATTGTCCCAAGGTGGTTAAGATGGCTTCTGCCGTCGCATAAGGCATAAGTCCGAGTTGTGCGAGCATATCATCGCCCAACAACCCGGCTTCCATGACCAAATCAAAAACAGCAGCAAACACTTCAAGTTCCTGGCCGAGCGAAGTTGGGACTCCCCCCACTTCCATCGCGAGGACTCGATCCATGATGTAGCGAGCCATTCCATCGGGCATGGTCTCATTGGTAAATAAATTCATAAACTGGCCAAAATAGGTGTCACTATAAAGGGACCCTAAATCCAAGGCTAACGTCATGACTGGATCGCTTTCGACATGTTCACGATTGAGTTCGCGAACCGCATCGTCAATGACCGAAAGTGGCGCCGCTACCATCGAAACCACCAACAACATCGAGACGCCACCCACGGCAGCCCCCGCCAAGCGTAGTTTCAATTTTTTGCGAACTTTTTTAGGAATAAAACGTTTGAAGACGAGATGATACAACAACCATTCAATGGGTGAAAAGACCACCACGATGATGACAATTAACAGGAAATACACCACCAAGGAAACGATGGCATAAAGCAAAGCATTCAACAAGGCGACAATTGCCGGATCACTGGCATAAGCTTGATACTCTGCTGGCAACATCCCCACCAAGTATCCTGATGCCTCACTTAACGAATTAATCCCCATTTCCCCTGCCTGAGGAATATAAGTCGCTAGGTCAAAGGTCATGACAAAGGTCATGATGGCATCGTATTGGGACCACGCTATCAACCCCAGTCCCACGACAAAGACAAAATGGAACAAGGAACGCCACAGGCCCTTAAGCAACCCTACAAGGGCGCCCAAGACAATGAGCCCTAAAAAGGCATAGTTCATGATTTCACGAATCATTACAGGATCAAGTTCTGGCATGGATTATTCCTCCTCACTTGGTGCGGTGGTTTCCGCTTGCATCAGCGGTTCCGCTGGGGTTTCAATAAAATCAACATCTTTAATCTTCGAAAACTGTCGTGTCAATTGATCCACTCGTGTTCCGACCTCTTCAGTGGAGCGACTCGCTCCACGAATGGCACCGGATAATCGTTTCCATTCGGCTTCAAATCGAGCGAATTCTTTGGCAAGGCGAACGAGTTCTTGGCGGATTAAGGTCGCATTCTGACTCCGGCGATAATCAATTGCTAAGGCATGATAGGATGATAACAAGGGGAACAAGATGGTCGGAGAGACCAAATGCACCCGTTTGCTCGCTGCGTATTCAATGAGGGATGGAAAGCGAGCGTAGAGCAAGGCGAGAATACCATCGGAGGCCACAAACATCAAAGCGTAATCGGCGGTAGTGCCTTCGATGATGTATTTCTCCGCGATATCATCAATATGTTTTTTGACGTCTCGTCCGAAGCTATGGAAGGTTTTGGCTTCCTCTTCTTCACTAAGCCGTTCCTCATGACCATATAGTTTTTGGTATTGAGCAAAGGGAAATTTGGAGTCAATACACACCATGCCATGAACCCCCGGTAAGAAGACAACGGCATCGGCACGCACCTGAGGGCGTTTGCCTTGAGGATCGCGTAACGTATATTGGATTTCGTAGAGTTCTTTGCGATCTTTAAAAGCAGCAAACAATAATTGATTGAGTTGAAATTCTCCAAACTGTCCACGGCGTTGGTTGTTGCCAAGGATATCTTGCAAACTCACCATCTCTTGGGACAAGGTGCGTATGTTTTCTTGAGCTTGGTCGATGATAGCCATTCGTTGCAAGATGGATTCAAAGGTTTCATTGGTCTTATCGAACCCTTGACTCAAACGTACCTCGACACGTTCATTGATGCCGCTCATGCTTTGATTCATCTTTTCGCTCAATGCCATGAATTGATCATTGAAGCGTTGTTGCAAACCAGTCTGAAAATCTCGTAATTGCTTCTCGGTTTCAAAGCGGAAGGTCGCCATCGATTGGCTCGAAGATAACGAGGAAGCACTGATTTTCTCATGGAACATGGCCGATAATTGGAGACTCGATTGTTGAAAGGATTCCTCAAGTTCGCGTTGCATGCGATGCAAGGTCTCTTCGGTGGAGACTGTCTTAGGAGGATGACTGACCTGCCAAACACACCATAGACTCGCCATCAACGTTACACTCAGAAGTACAACGATAAGTATTTCGGGAAACGTCATGCTCGTTCCTACCCTTCTTGTCCAATGAGGAAGCCACTATAAGCATTCGTGACATCTCCCACGGAAGTCGAGGAAGGAATAACTGGATCGACTAAAGTTGGATTTTGCACCCCTGTGGGTGACATATTGTCATTCG
>JBAYCP010000126.1:0-3450 GCA_041668665.1 Bacilli bacterium
GTGATTTAGAACCTTTCTGTAAAGTTTTCCGGCCTTACAGCATCTAGTATAAATCACCTTTTATATTTTTTGCTTCCAAAGTCTCACATCAATGGTAATACAACAGTGCCATGGGAGATAACCTACAGCAAGTACATGTTCATCCATAATATCTTTTGATACACTATACGTAAATGCTTTATACTATTCTTTTAAAAAAATATCAATCTTCATAATAATACCTCATAAAAATAAATCACTCATTTTTATCCTTGCTAAGACACACTAAGTCTTGGACCTTGTTTATCACATAGATAATACATATTTGTTACAATCTCTTTAATATATCGTGATGTCCGATATCTAACATGAGTATCAAATTTTCGTCTTGATAGGTCCATATGACACGAATCGACATATTGATACTAGATTCAAACAAAATTTCGCTTCCTTTAATCTTTTTCGTTCTAAGGCTTGGATGTCTATGATTTTCTATAAACAATGATAGTTTCTCATAGAATATTTTCTTCTCCTTATCTTGTAGTTTAGAAAAGGATTTCTTAAATCTACTAGAGAACAGGATTTCATATTTCATTTCTTCTTCTCATTTTTATGTATGTTGTTTTCATCTAGCTCTTCCAAATATCCAATAGCATCTTCTACAGATTTAAATGGACCAACATTGTACTCTATAGGCTCCTCATTCAATCTCATTACAGTATCTTCAAGTTTTTTGATATAGGATTTTGAATATACTGCTACGGGTTCAATGATGATTGCCCCTTCTTTTACAGAAACTTCGAGATGATCTCCTTCTTGAAGATTTAATTCATCAACAATTTCTTTTGGTATCGTTATTTGTGATTTTTTCCTTAAATCAATAATCATTCTATCAACCTCATTTCCTACTTTCTTACTTTCTGACTATAAATATATCAATTGTTTAGAGATTTATCAATAGCCAAATTCAAGATTTTCAATACAATATCTTATTATAAAAAAAAGTTTTGATACAAATTGTATCAAAACTGGTTACTCGTTTGGTGGAGACGACGGGAGTCGAACCCGCGACCTCTTCGTTGCGAACGAAACGCTCTACCAATTGAGCTACGCCCCCAAAATGTGCAAAACTATAATAGCATTTAGATATTGAAATATCAAGAAAAATAGTAAGAGAGACGGCCACTCTCGAACAAGTACCGTCTCTCTTCCTTCTGCTCTATTTTTTCCGCAATTGCCGAATTTCTTCGGTTAAGAGCGGCACGATTTTTCGCACATCGCCAACGATTCCCAAATCAGCAATTGCAAAAATCGGAGCATACTTATCTTTGTTCACCGCAATGATGAATTCGGATTCTTCCATCCCTGCGATATGTTGAATCGCACCAGAGATTCCTAGGGCAAAATAAACATCGGGACGTACGGTTTTACCCGTTTGTCCGACTTGACGATCGTGATCAATCAGCCCTGCATCCACGACTGCTCGGGAAGCCGAAACGGTTCCTTTGAGTTCTTTGGCGAGTGCTTCAAGCATTGGCATATTTTCTTTACCAACTCCACGCCCACCGGAAACTAAAATTTTCGCATCTTCAATCCGGACTTTGGCTTTGGTTTCTTTAATTTCTTCCACTACTTCCACTAAAAAACGGCTGGTATTAAATTTAATTTTATAGATTTCTTTGCTGCCTTTACGGGCATCGTCACGCACGAGTTTACGCATTACACCTGGACGTACCGTCGACATTTGTGGACGATGATTGGGACATAAAATCCCCGCCATTAAATTGCCGCCAAATGCTGGACGAGTCATCAGTAACGCTCCTGCTTCATCCACACTTAACCGTGTGCAGTCAGCCGTAAGCCCTGTATGCAATTTTGCAGCCAACCGTGGCGCTAAATCGCGGCCGATGGATGTTGCACCAATCAAGACAATATTAGGCTTCTTATCGGCTAAAATCGGATAGATGGCTTGGGCATAAGGTTCGGTAGTATAATGCGCCAAGCAAGGATCATCCACATAGATGACATGATCCGCACCATGGGCAATTAAATCATTGACTAAGCTTTCGATTTGATGTCCCACAAGCACCGCAACAAGTTTCGATTTTGTAGTATCGGCAATTTCACGGCCTTTGCCTAATAATTCTAAAGCGACACTTTGTAAGACGCCATCGCGTTGTTCGGCAAGAACGAAGACGTTTTGATACTCTTGAATGTTCATGTTCGTTCCCCCTCCTTATAACACGTACTTCTCATGAAGTTTTTCAGCAATCAATTTGGCGGCTTCCGCTGGATCAAGTTCATAAACTTTTCCTTCGGATTTTAAGGCTTTCGAATACGATTCATTGACTTTGGTGGGCGATCCCTTTAAGCCAAGATTGGCAGGATCCACATCCAAGTCGGCGGCTGTCCACTTTTCAATTTTTGGTTCACGATAGGCCTCTAACAACTTGGCGACATGCATGTAACGTGGTTGATAGCCTTCCGCTAACACGGTGACCAAGAATGGAGTACGCACCTTTAAACGATAAATCCGGTCTTCCACTTTGCGGTCGACAAGAAAGGAACCATCTTTTTGAGCGACAATCCCAGCGGTATAAGAAATTTGAGGCAAATCCAAGAATTCAGCCATTTCCGGTCCCACTTGTGCAGTATCGCCATCAATGGCTTGACGACCCGTAATCACAAGGTCATAGTCAAGCTTCCGCACGGCACCCGCTAACGCCGTTGCCGTCGCCAAGGTATCCGCACCGGCGAATTTCATATCCGTGAGTAGAATGGCTCGATCAGCGCCCATCGCAAGGGCTTCTTTTAAGACTTCATCGGCTTGTGGAGGCCCCATGGTGATGACCGTAATGGTGGATCCTAATTGATCTTTTAAACGCAAGGCGGCTTCCAAACCGGCTTTATCATCAGGATTCATGATGCTCGGTACTCCTTCGCGAATCAAAGTACCTTTGACAGGGTCCAAGCGAATTTCCGTGGTATCCGGAACTTGCTTCACGCAAACAATTATATTTTTCATTGCATTCACCTACTTTAAAATGGTCCCGGAAATAACCATACGTTGCACTTCGCTGGTGCCTTCGTAGATTTCCGTAATTTTCGCATCGCGCATCATCCGTTCGACGGGATATTCGCGGGTAAAGCCATAACCGCCATGGAGTTGCACGGCTTTGGTAGTGACTTCCATTGCTACTTCCGCAGCATACAATTTGGCAGAGGCTGCATAATAGGCAAGATTTTTGGACTTAAGATCTTTGGCACGAGCCGCTTGTTCCACAAGTAAGCGGGCGGCTTCGACTTTCGTATTCATATCAGCCAATTGGAATTGGGTATTTTGGAATGATGCGATGGAACGATTGAATTGTTTCCGTTCTTTGACATAACGGATGGTTTCTTCCAAAGCCCCTTGCGCAATGCCGAGTGCTTGAGCACCAATTCCAATCCGCCCGCCATCGAGCGTCTTCA
>JBAYCP010000127.1:0-3414 GCA_041668665.1 Bacilli bacterium
AACGAGGACTTCCAGAAGCATATGCGATTGTTGACAAGCAATCCTCCAAAATGATTGGAACTTGCGATATCGTTAAATTTGTGGAAAATGAATATGCAGAAATTGGTTATGTTCTTCACCCTAATTTTCATGGGAAAGGCCTTATGACAGAAGCTTGCCAAGCAGTGATAGGGACAACTTTTATGAAATTCCCAATTCAGCAAGTCCAGGTACAACATGCATTAGCGAACTTTGCTTCTCAACGAGTGATAGAAAAATGCGGCTTTCAATTGAAAGAAATTCGACGTGATGTCTATCATGACTCGAATGGGAAAACCTATGACACAAAATTTTATACAATTCTACGTAAGGATTACTGTAAGGAGGATTCACTATTATGAAAAACGAATTATCTAGCCGCTACCTACCCTCGGAAGTCGAAAAAGGTCGCTATGAATCATGGATATCCCACAATTGTTTTACCAGTGGCGATGATTCAAAACCTCCTTTTTGCATTGTTATTCCTCCTCCCAATGTAACTGGCAAACTTCATCTAGGACATGCTTGGGATGGAACCTTACAAGACATGATTATTCGATACAAGCGGCTGAAAGGCTATGATGCCTTATGGCTCCCAGGAATGGATCACGCAGGAATCGCTACCCAAGCAAAAGTAGAAGAGAAGTTACGCGCTCAAGGGATTTCGCGTCACACCATTGGTCGAGAGGCCTTCCTTGAATATGCTTGGGCATGGAAAAATGAATATGCTTCTCATATTCATGATCAATGGAAAATGATGGGCCTTGCGCTTGACTACTCAAAGGAACGTTTTACACTTGATGATGGTCTCTCTCAGGCTGTGCGAGAAGTATTTGTTCGGTTGTATGAAAAAGGACTTATTTATCGCGGAAAGCGTATTATAAATTGGGACCCAAAGCTTCAAACAGCATTGTCCAATATCGAGGTTATTTATAAAGAAACTGAAAGCTATTTATATTATTTTAAGTACTTTGAGATTGATGGTCCTAACTACTTACTTGTCGCAACAACGCGGCCAGAAACTATGTTTGGTGACGTTTGCATCGTGGTAAACCCAAACGATCCTCGTTATCAAAATTGGATTGGTAAAGAAGTCATCAATCCAGCTAATCTGAAAACAATTCCTGTCATTTCAGATGACTACGTGGACCTTGAGTTTGGAACTGGAGCAATGAAGTGTACACCTGCACATGACCCCAACGACTTCCTAATTGGAGAGAAATATGGTCTTGATAAACCTATCTGTATGAATCCTGATGGAACAATGAATGAACTTGCAGGATCCTATCAGGGGTTGGATCGTTTTGAATGTCGATCCAAACTTGTGACCGAGTTAACCATCAATGAAAAAATGGAGAAACGTGAACTTCGCGTGAACCAAGTCGGATATTCGGAGCGATCCGATGTAATTGTTGAACCTTATTTATCGAATCAATGGTTTGTTAAAATGAAACCACTGGCAGAACAAGCGCTCTCCTACCAACAAGGTGATAACAAAGTTGACTTTTTTCCAGAACGTTTCGAAAAAATATTTTCTAATTGGATGAGCGGCATTGAAGATTGGTGCATCTCTAGACAATTATGGTGGGGGCATCGCATTCCCGCTTGGTATGACAAACAAACGGGAGAAGTAGTGGTAAGTCGGACCGCTCCTGCTGATGCCAATCGTTACCAACAAGATGAAGATGTACTCGACACTTGGTTTTCATCTGCTTTGTGGCCCTTTTCTACCCTAGGATGGCCTGAAGAAACCAATGACTTAAAGCGTTATTATCCGACTAACGTTTTAGTCACCGCTTATGACATCATATTTTTCTGGGTTTCTCGAATGATTTTCCAAGCGCTTGAATTTACAGGAGCTAAACCATTTCATCACGCCCTTATCCATGGGCTTATCCGAGATAGCCAAGGAAGGAAAATGTCAAAATCATTAGGGAACGGCGTAGATCCAGCGGATGTCATCCAACGTTATGGGACGGATGCCTTGCGGTTTTTCCTTACAACCAATTCTGCGCCTGGACTTGATTTGCGATATCAAGAAGAAAAAGTCGAAGCATCATGGAATTTTATAAACAAATTATGGAATGCCGCTCGTTTTGTTCTTTTAAATCTGCCTGAAAATTTCCAACCAGAAGAAATGAATCTTCTATCATTAAATGCCACTGATCAATGGATTTTAAATCGCTTAAATCAAACGATTGCATCCATCGATCAAAACATGGATCGCTATGAATTTGTGATGGCAGGAACTTTTCTCTACGATTTTATTTGGGATGATTTTTGTTCGTGGTACATAGAAATGTCTAAAATATCATTGAACGATGATAATACGGATACTCAAAATGCTACCCAACAAGTTTTATTCTTTGTGTTGGAAGCTATCCTTAAATTAATTCATCCTTTCATGCCATTTGTTAGCGAATCGATTTACCAAACTATGCATGGAGATGATTCGCGGTTCCTCATTCAATCGACTTGGCCAAAACCATATCTATCGTTGGATAACAATTCCATTCAAGCTTTTGAAGCTGCGATAGAAATCATTAAAACGATCCGCACCATGCGCAACGAAAACAATCTTGCTCCCAATCGTCCGATTCGGATTCACCTAGTTGCGAAATCTTTGATTCGACTTTCACAGCTTGAATTAATTCTTCCTTATATCAAACGATTTGGATTTGTTGAAGAGGCGATCCTTGAATCCAAACTTTCTTCATCAGAAAAAGGGATGTCTTATGCACTTAACGAGATGGAATTATACGTACCCTTTGCTGGAATCTTGAACATTGAAGAAGAAACCATTCGACTTCAACACGAAATTGAACGACTTCACAAGGAAATTGAACGATGTGAATCCATGCTGGCAAATCCAAATTTCCTTTCCAAAGCTCCGGAAGCAAAAATTGATAATGAAAAATCAAAAATGAAAGACTACAAAAATCGTTTACATGTCATCATCCAGCGACTAAGTCAGTTATAGTTAATAAATAATACATTTTTTCTAGGAATCCATTATTATTCCCCTATATTGATAGTAGGAGGGATAAAAAATGATGGATCATACCTATATCTCATACGAAGAAGCCCAATCGATTGTCGGAGGCGAAGCGATTACTCTCACCATTGTCATAACATATCTCGCAATCTCTATCCTTGCAATTTTGGTGTGGAAACTCTACACATCTGCAAAAGGTAAAATATCTTTACCTGGAGGGTTTCTCTTTGAATGGGCGCCTGAAGATACCTATTTGAACCCTTTCTTGCGCCTTTTTAGACGGTAGATGCCTCGAATTCATGACCTACCTTTTAATGAACGGCCAAGGGGAAAAGCTCTTCAAAAAGGTATCCAGTCTTTGTCGAATATTGAGTTGCTCGCTATTTTGCTTCGAACTGGAA
>JBAYCP010000128.1:0-3398 GCA_041668665.1 Bacilli bacterium
AAGAAGCCTTTAAAGATCTCGCTGACACTGCCGATGGACTCGATGGCATCTCGGTTTATAGCCATAAAGGTTATCAAGATGCTACCGATGCAGATTATACTGGAGAAAAAGAAGTTTACATTTATACACGTGACGTCATTAACGGATAAATCATCGTAGATAGGAGCGTCTTTATGATCAAGTTTGTACATGTCAACAAAGTGTATCCGAATGGATTCCAAGCACTTACGGATATTAATTTGGAGATTCAGGACGGAGAATTTGTTGCCATCATCGGCTTGTCAGGCGCTGGAAAGTCCACCTTGTTGCGGACCATCAACAAAATGATTCCCATTACTTCCGGGGAAGCTTATGTGGATGGAAACGATATAAGCAAACTAAATAAAAAGGAGTTACGAATGCTACGCCGAACCATTGGCATGGTATTTCAGTCCTTTAATCTAGTCAAACGTTCTTCCGTCATCAACAATGTCTTAGCGGGTCGAGTCGCTTATAACTCGACCCTTTCTACCATGTTTGGCATCTTTCCAAAATCTGACAAAATGTTAGCGCTCGAAGCGTTGGATAAAGTCAATATTCTCGAGAAGGCCTTTGTTCGAGCCGACCAACTTTCAGGCGGTCAGCAACAACGGGTCGCTTTAGCACGTGCGCTCAGTCAGCAGCCACACCTCATCTTAGCGGATGAACCGGTCGCATCGTTGGATCCCATCACGACACTCGATGTCATGGATGATTTCAAGCGGATCAATGAGAGCATGAAAATTACCATCATTGCCAACATGCACCATGTGGATTTGGCTCTGCAATATGCCCATCGTATCATTGGCTTAAAAGAAGGGAAAATCGTTTTTGATGGTCCTGTTTCTGCGGTCAACGATGAGATTTTGTTGCAAATCTATGGACGCCCCATTAGTGAAAAAGAGAAATTGGGGGTCGTGGAGAAGGAAGCTTTGGTATGAAGCACTGGTTTTCTACCAAGACCTTTGAGGTGAATGGCAAAACCATCCGACAACCGTTTGGTAAGGTCAAAATTTACTTACTTATTTTTGTCTTGTTTTTTGTGGGAAGTTTTGCCTTTATTAACACCGACCAATTTGTTTTTCAAATCAATCAACTCTTTAAAATTATTGAGGCTTTGTTTCGCCCACGTTCATTCAATGACATTCATGGGAACACCACCTACGATACATGGGCTCATTATTTCGAATATATGTGGAATCTGCGGCATGTCTTGTTTTATACCATCAAGATGTGTTTCATTGGAACCTTTGTAGGAAGCGTATTTGCCATTCCTTTTTCGTTGTTTTGTGCCAACAATGTCAATTCCAACCATTGGGTGGTGCAAATCGCTCGTGCCATCTTGAATTTTATTCGTACGATTCCAACCTTAGTCATTGCCTTGATTGCCGTTTTCTTCCTAGGACTCGGTTATTTCCCTGGCATTATTGCAATCTCAATTTTCTCCTTTAGTATTCTTTCCAAGATGCTTTATGAAGTCATTGAAACCATCGATATGGGACCTTGTGAGGCATTGGAAAGTTGTGGAGCGAATAAACTAAAAGTCATTAAGTTGGCTATCATGCCACAAATCATGCCCATTATTTGGGGCTATGTTTTGTATATCTTTGAAATTAACATTCGGGCATCCGTCATTTTAGGATATGTTGGGGCTGGGGGCATCGGCCAAGAAATGCAAGATGCCATGGAACTTCGACGTTATGACAAAGTGGGAGCCATCTTGATTGTATTGATGCTTTTAGTAATGGTCTTACAATTTGTCGTTGGTAAGGTAAGGGGGCATTATGATGAAGCAGCCTAACCCCCCGATAACAAAACGGTCGGTTGCCGAAACCTACCAACATCGTCCCCGTGTATGGATTTATAGTGGGATGATTGTTGCCATCTTGATTGGCGCCTTTCTTTATTCGGTCATTAGCATGGACTTGCAATTTCAACAACGTGATGTTTGGGACTTATTTGTTCGGATGTTCCGAGGATTGCTGCAACCGAATGTGGATTTTTTGTTGGGACGTGGCGAATTCTTCAGTGGTGAGAATGGCGTCCCCTATCTGATTATGCAAACCTTTGCGATTGCTTTTATTGGCACAACCATCGCCTCCATACTTGGCATTCCAATTGCGTTTCTCACTGCCCGAAATGTATCGGGTAAAGTGGGATCTAAAATCGGTGAAGTTCTCTTAATTCTGATCCGCACCTTTCCTGAAATCTTAATGGCGTTGATTTTGGTACGTGTGACGGGTTTTGGGGCAATTACTGGGATTGTGGTTATTGGGATTCACTCGATTGGTATGGTCGGGAAGCTTTTTGCCGAATCCATTGAAAATATGGATCGTGGTCCTCTTGAGGCGCTTGATGCGGTAGGAGCGAATACGATGCAAAAAATACGCTATGGGATTTTACCGCAAGTCTTACCTGAATTTATGTCCATCGCCTTGTATCGTTTGGATATCAATATCCGCTCGGCGACGGTCTTAGGCGTCGTATCGGCAGGCGGAATTGGGGCCAATCTTATCTTTGCCACCACCTATTGGAATTGGGGCGATTTAAGTTCCATTCTTATTGCGATTATCATCATGATTACCGTCGTTGATACGGTTTCCAGTCGCTTGCGCAAAAAGCTGATCTAATGCTATTCCATTTCTTAATCCCCCTGCACGATGATGCAGGGGGTTTTCTTTCGTTGATGAACTTATTATCCCACAGCAAAGATCACGCCCAACATGTGATCTTGCCACCTTCCTTATCCATCCGCAAAAGTGTTAAAAACCTCTCCATCAATGATGAATCGTAAGCTTGGTTCTTGCATTCCCACCTTCAATTCGTTACAGTGAAAACGAAAGGTGGGAATGTTTTTATGAAATTTACCATGGTTCACTGCAACCTCAATGTGATGGATGTGGGTCGTAGTGTATTGTTTTATCAAGAAGCATTAGGTTTACATGAGGTTCGACGCGTGGTTCGGTCCGGTTTTATCTTGGTCTATCTTGCCGATGAGACCGAAGCTTTTCAATTGGAACTCACGCAATTGTTGGATCGCGTCACCCCCTATGATTTAGGAGATAATGAAAGTCATCTTGCGTTTCGCACCGATGATTATGAAGCAGCCCATGCCCATCATCAAGCCATGGGTGTGATATGCTATGAAAACCCTACTATGGGGATTTATTTTATTGAAGATCCCGATGGTTATTGGTTGGAAGTGATTCCACCTCACAAGGTACGCTAATGGCATCGCAGCGGACGCTTGAGGAACATCCGTTTGAACCCGTCATGGACGAGCATTCAAGGATAATCATCCTCGGTAGTATTCCTTCCGTGGTTTCTGTTCAAAAAGGGTATTACTATGCCCATCCGACCAACCGCTTTTATCCAGTCTT
>JBAYCP010000129.1:0-3375 GCA_041668665.1 Bacilli bacterium
GCGCTATGCTGGTTGGATTCGACTGGAAGACCAACCTCGAGCAGATATGGTCGAGGCGATGCAAGCTTTAAGGAAACAAGGGGTCTCCTATCTTGCCATGCTCACTGGCGATCAAGAAGAGCATGCCAAACGGGTGGCTCAATCCCTTGGTCTAGATGCTTATTATGCCAATCTCTATCCCGAAGAAAAACTTCAACACTTGGAGCGCTTTCTCAAAGATCATTCAGGGAAAGGGACGGTTGGTTATCTTGGTGATGGAATTAATGATGCCCCTACCTTAGCGCGTGCCGATGTAGGTATTGCGATGGGAAAAGTGGGGTCTGATGCTGCCTTGGAAGCGGCGGATATGCTTGTCCTTCATGATCATGTGGGGGTGCTGGCCCAAGGGAAAAAGGTTGCGCAAGGAAGCATGCAGCGAATTCGACAAAACATTATTGGAGTTTTGGTCATCAAAGCCCTTGTATTACTCTTAGGAGCATGGGGATATGCGCCATTATGGAGTGCGGTTTTTGCAGATGTCGGTGTGACGTTACTCGCCATTCTAAACATTGTTCGACCGTTAAAAGGTAGTAAAAACCGAGAACATTGATTCTCGGTTTTAGGTTCCAATGGAATAAAGGGCGATGCCGGCGATAGCAGCGATGATAATCAAGAGGATGGGATGGGGATTCCATCTTTTTTTGATGCCATACAAGCCAGCAAACAATAGAAGAAAGCGCCACTGAATGTGACCACCATCCCAGGCTTTTTGGACAAACAACTCCCACGCCACCGCCAATACTAAGATGACCACAACGGGGCGCACACCGTGAAGGAAGCCTTGAACATAGCGGTTGGAAGAAAAACTTTTAAAGAGAGCAGCAATGATTAGAATGATAAGGAACGAAGGAAGAATAACGCCTGCGGTTGCCATGATTGCGCCAAGCGGACCAGCTTGTGAAGTGCCGACAAAGGTAGCGACATTAATGGCAAAAGGACCTGGCGTGGCTTCCGAAATGGCGAGAAAAGAGAGCAATTCTTCACCTGTAAGCCAGCCCCGTTGAATGACTTCCTCTTGGATTAATGGAATCATGGCATAGCCCCCTCCAAAGGTGAATAGCCCAATGCCAAAGAAGACAAGAAATAATTCCCATAGAATATTCATGATTCTTTCTCCTTGGACTTGGGGGACCCATGTAAGAAAAGGCTACCTAAAACTCCTGCACCAAGAATCAAAAAGATGGAACGAATTCCAGTAAAGAAGACGAGGATAAAAGCAAGGAGGGTAAGGAGGGAGGTTACAACAGGAATACGATGTTTTCGGACTGTTTTATTTAGTTTGATGACGGCACTTAATAGGAACAAGGCAACTGCGGCAAGAATGCCTTGGAACGCCCGTTGGACCAAGGGATTGGCCATAAATTGATGATACACTAAACTAACGAGATAAATAATGACCAACGAGGGAAGGGCGAGACCTAAGGTGGCGAAGAAAGCCCCCCAAAATCCACCCACTTTATACCCAACGAAAGTTGCAGTGTTGACGGCAATAGGACCTGGAGTGGATTCCGCAATGGCGATGAGATCCAACATCTCGAGTTCAGTCAACCATCGTTTGTTGATGACCACTTCACGATCCACAATGGGAATCATGGCATAGCCTCCTCCAAACGTAAAGGCGCCTATTTTTAAGAAGGTCCGAAACAAAAGAAACCATAATTGGAAGGAATGATGGATTGTCATGGAAATGGCCTCCTTTGCTTGCTTCATCTTAACAAACCTACGACTAAATGCCAAGAGGAATACGAAAGGAGTCTTGAGGTATCCCAAGTGAAAGGCTATAATAAAGCCATCGTAGAAATGAGGGAAAGCCATGAAGCGACGCTATTATGCCACTCATAAACTTGAATATCGCGTCCAACGATGGCATCTCGTGTATCGTTTGTTTAGTGTCATCATTGACTGGATTTATCCACGCTGTGATGTGCAACACGAAGTACTTCCTTCGAGCGATGAAACAGTGATTATTGTTTCCAATCATTGCAAATTACATGGACCCATTGCCTTTCATTTAAAATATCAAAAGAAAGGGACAGTCTCCATTTGGGCGACCCAAGAATTATGTTATTGGAACGAGGCCACTCGTTACATGATGCGTGATTTCTTTGGGGGAGTCCCACGTTGGTCGCGTCCCTTTTATTGGTTGTTTGCCATTATTCTTACGCCATTGATGGTGCTTCTCTTTCGAGGGGCAGAAGTCATTCCTGTCTTTCGCGATCAACGGCTATTAACCACATTTCGAAAGACGCAAGAACAATTGGATGCAGGGAAAACAGTCGTTATTTTTCCGGAAAGCCCCACACCGCGCTCACGATTTGTGAATGAGTTTAATCCAGGATTCAGCGATGTTGCGGCGCTTTATTACCGGCGCAGTGGGGGGAAAATCGTGCATTTCTATCCCGCCTATTTTGCACCTTCGCTTTCCGCAATTCGTTTGGGGCAACCCATCGCTTACGATCCCAATGTGCCGAATGGGGACCAACGTTCAACCATTAATACTTATTTGATGCAAGAAATTGAACGATTGGCCGCTACCCTCCCTGAACATGAGGTAATAAACTTTTAAGAAAGGAACATAAACCTATGACCTGGAAAAAAGAGATGAAGATTGATGCGCCTGATTATTTGGATTTTTGTTTGCGGACATCCCTCTATCGAAATTGGCCCGTGTTGTTGATGACCATGCTCTTCGTATGGGCCTTTACAGGCTATTTTGGTGGGCATGATGTATGGTATGCTGCGGTTGGTGTAGGATTCCTTTTTGCAGTAGGATATGGCATTTTGGTAGGAGGATTGTTCTATGTCGCCACCATCTATATGGCCAAACGTTCCTACAGCAAACGCAACCTTGAAGCCGTTCGCATTCAAGTTGAGATTAGTGAAAATGGGATGGTACAAACCATGGGTGCTCAAACAGCAACGTTTGCCTGGAAAGATTTCCGAAAAATCATTCGTTCTCCTTATGGTTATTACTTTTATGTGACGAGCACTCAAGCCTTGTTGCTTGGCTTGCATCAATGCAGTGACCAAGAACGCCAAACCTTGATTGCGATTTTGGAACAATACGCACCTCTCCCCAAGAAGAAGTAAAATATATTCGAATAAAAAACCCCAATTATTTTGGGGATTTTTCTTGTTCATTGAGCCCTTGAAGACGACGGTCACGAGCTTGGCGAGAAAAGCGGCAGCCACAATAGGTTTGGCGATACAATTCGGCAGCTTTGGCACGCTTCATTCCGGCCTCAAGACCACCGCCTTTTTTAAAGTTACTATAAAAGTAGCGTGGGGATCTTTCATACTTGCGTTCGAGAATTTCACCAATTCGATTGAGAGCTA
>JBAYCP010000130.1:0-3371 GCA_041668665.1 Bacilli bacterium
CCAGGACCGATGTTATTGAAGCATGCTAAGACTGCACTAAAGGTGGTCGCAAAATCAAAACCATTCAAGGATAAAAGTAAGACGGATAAAACAAAGACGATGATATAAAGAATAAAATAGGCATGAACCCCTTGAATAATGGCTCGATCCATGGGTTTTCCTTCGTGTTTTACTGACATCACGGCATGGGGATGAATGGTTCGACGCATTTCATGCCACGCACTTTTAAGCAACAGCATGACGCGTGACACTTTGAGACCGCCACCCGTTGAACCTGCCGATGCTCCAATAAACATTAACAAGAGTAAGAGCACTTGCGAAAAGACTGGCCAGGTTCCATAGTTAGCTGTCGCAAATCCGGTCGTCGTCATAATGGAAGCCACTTGGAAGGAAGATACACGCAGAGCCTCTGCAAACGATTCATAGGTTGATAAGAGATTGAATGCAATGAAAAGCATTGAAGCCAGCATAATTCCTAAATACCAACGTAATTCCTTGCTGCGGAATGCTTGACGAAAATTGCCAAGCAAAATCAGATAAAAAAGATTAAAGTTGATCCCACTAATAATCATGAAGACCGTGATGACAATTTCAAAATATAGATTCCCATAAGCGGCAATGCTAGCATTCTTAATGGCAAATCCACCGGTTCCGACGGTTCCAAATGTATTGACCATACTATCAAATAGAGGCATGCCTCCAAACGCAAGCAAGACAATTTCTGCAACAGTGATGGCAATATAGATTCCATAAAGGATGCGAGCAGTCACTTGAAGTTTGGAAACAATTTTATCAGCAGTAGGGCCTGGGATTTCAGCCCGGAAAATGTGAATGGCACCTACATCAAAGCGGGGCATTAAAGCAAGCACAAACACAAGAACACCCATACCGCCAATCCAATGGGTAAAACTACGCCAAAACAAGAGACCACGGCTCATGGCTTCAACATTTGTTAAGATACTAGCGCCGGTCGTGGTAAAGCCTGAAACAGTTTCGAAGAAAGCATCAATAATGTTTGGAATTTCACCACTTAGAATAAATGGCATCGCTCCAAGCAATGAGAGCACAATCCAAGACATGGCAACAATTAATAAGCCTTCTTTGGCATAAAGAGCATCATTTTTAGGCTTACGCCATGCAAGAACAGTGCCTAAAAGTGCAGTCCCACCAATCGTATATAAAAAGGCAGGTACCGTCGACTCCCGATAAAGGATCGCAACCAAAAGTGGAAGCAACAAGAGAATCGCTTCCATACGAATGATTCGACCGACCGTATAGGCAATAATTCGATGATTCATACAATCTCCATTACTAGTTTAAGATATCACTTAAATCGTCAAGGTATTGATTGGTCGTGACAACAACCACACTATCGCCAGGCTCAAAACTGCTTTTTCCATCAGGAATAATCACGGTTCCATTGCGAATAATACTGGAAACAAGGATATTGGGTTTGATGGATAATTGCTCCAAGGGGATTCCAATGAGTAAGGGGTCTTCTTTGACTTGAAACTCAATTGCTTCGACTTGATTGTTCACCAATCGACACAAAGTCTCCACATGATTTCCCACGGAGTTTTGCATCGCTCGCACATAACGTATTATCTCATTGGCAGCAATATGTTTGGGCGAAACGACACTTTCAATGCCGAGAGATTCTAGCATGCCTGTTAGTTCGACTCGATTGACTTTGGTAATAATTTTATTGACATTCTTCTTCCCTGCAAACATCGAAACAAGAATATTCTCTTCATCAATACCCGTCAATGCGACAAAGGCATCCGTAGATTCAATGCCTTCTTCTAAGAGTAAACTTTGATCGGTACCATCGCCTTGAATAATCATCACATGATCATTGGTTTGCTCGACCAATTCTTGGCAACGCTCGACATCATGCTCAATAATTTTAAGATGAATGGAACTTCCTTCTAAGAGTTGCGACAAATAAAAGGAAATCTTCCCTCCTCCCGTGACCATCACGGAGCGTACTTTATCTTTTAACACCGAAGCTGTTTTAAAGAGCTGATTGATATCTTGGGTCGAAGCGGCTACATGAATGCGGTCACCGACTTGTAGCACAAAATCACCGCTAGGAATGATAACCTCTTCTTCGCGTTGAACGGCACATATTAAAACTTTTAATTGAAATTGCTTTTTCAATGCATAAACGGGCAAATCAACAAAAGGGCTTTGTTCATTAATCTTTAATTCCACAAGGTCGACGCGACCTTTGGCAAAGGTTTCAATTTTGATGGCCGAAGGGAATCGTAGCATCCGCGAAATTTCAAGGGCAGCGGAATATTCGGGGTTCACGACCATGCTTAATCCTAGCTCTTGTTTCATAAACTGTAGTTGCTTGGAATAATCCGGATTCCGAACGCGCGCAATGGTATGTTTCACGCCCACTTTTCGAGCGACCATACAAGATAGGATATTCAACTCATCACTAGAGGTTGCAGCGATTAATAAATCTGCATCTTGGACCCCAGCTTCCAATTGGACATCATAGCTTGCACCATTCCCGACGACTCCGCGTACGTCAAAGCGATTGACGACGCTCTCGACAACGGCACTATCATTGTCAACAACCGTGGTATTATAACCTTCTTGTGAGAGTTGTTCCGCTAGCGTAAAACCAACTTTTCCAGCTCCAACAATGACGATATTCATATTCTCCACTCCTACCATTCCAAAAGACTTATTGCTAAGTCCAATGTATTATAGCATAAGTCTAAGGCATTGACAAATAGGATGGTAAGCAGCTTCGAGGAGGTCCTATTATGTGCTTTACGATTCATCGATTATCCGTTACAATAGGAACAGTAGATGGAGGAACTAGCATGAAAAAGATCGTATTCATCAGTGGGGTTAGCAAAGGGATCGGACTTGCGACTGCACGGTTACTCCGTGATGCAGGATATGCGGTCTATGGAGGAGCACGCACCCCCATCCAAGAAGAGGGGATTCATTATCTTCCCTTAGATGTCACTTCCCCCGAATCTTGTCAACAGGCCATTCAACACGTCCTAGATCTGGAAGGCCACTTGGATATCCTTATTAATAATGCAGGGATGGGTGTTTCAGGCCCCATCGAGAATACCTCCCTCGAACAAGCCAAAAAGAACTTTGAAGTCAATTTCTTTGGCGTTCATAATCTAACTCGTACCGCCCTTCCCTTTCTACGCCAGTCCAAGGGACGAATCCTCAATATTAGTTCCCTCGCTTCTGAGATTCCCATTCCTTATCAAGCCTTCTATTGTGCCAGTAAAGCAGCCCTTGACCAATATGCCCTGGCGCTTCAAATGGAAGTCAAACCCTTTGGCATTCAAGTGACCAATATCATGCCCGGTGATACCAAAACTTCCTTTACC
>JBAYCP010000131.1:0-3345 GCA_041668665.1 Bacilli bacterium
ACCAGCATAGCGCCCATCATAGGCAACGACCAATTGAGCAGAAGCAGCCAAAGAAGCGGGTAAGTCTTGTATTTTTTGTTCTTGTAACCATGCATAGCGTCCCACCAAAACGGCATGGCCTTGATAGACAACCGACATTCCTTGACCAATCCATTCTTGGGCATGATTCAAGGCATTTCGCTGAAGTGGTTTCCCCCATGCTTGTTGAATAGCGCGCGCATATGGATGGGTAGAGTCGCCTTCTGCATGAGCCACCCATTCGAGTAATTGCTCCGTGTTTCCATGGACTGCTTCAATTTCTACCACACTAAATTCGCCCAATGTGAGCGTTCCTGTTTTATCCATCCACAACGCTTCCATTTGGGCAAAGGATTCAAAGGCATCGCTTCCCTTAACCACTAACCCAAGTTTGGATAAACGACCAATCCCTGCAAAGAAACCCAATGGCACCGATAAGACCAAAGCACACGGACAGGCAAGCACCAAAAAGACTAAGGATCTCCGCCCCCATTCCATCCAGGGACCTAATCCTAGTAGCGGAGGGATCATTGTTAACAAAACGGCCATCCCCACCACCAAAGGGGTATATATTTGAGCGAACCGAGTAATCAAACGTTCGGTTTTTGTTTTTTTACTCACTGCATCTTCCATAAGTTGTAACATGCGTTGAACAAATGATGTTTGCATGGTTTGCGTCACTTCGAGGATCAACACTCCACCACCATTGATACTTCCCGCAAACACAGCAGATCCTTCTTGAACGACTCGTGGCAAAGGCTCCCCACTTAACGCCGCAACATTCAATTCACTCGTTCCTGATGAAAGGATGCCATCCACCGCAAGGCGTTCTCCCGGTTTGATGCGAAGGTGGTCTCCCACTTGAACCTTGTCAGGGGATATCTTCTCTTCTCCTTGAGCGGAAAGACGGGTAACAAAAGTGGGGTGAGCATCCAGCAAGGAACGAATGGAGCCTCGTGATCGTTCGACCGCAAGGGATTGAAACCATTCACCAAGACGGTACAAAGCCATGACTGCAATGGCTTCATAAGGCTCTTGAATCACCCATGCTCCAATGGTTGCAAGACTCATTAAGAAATGCTCATCTAAAATTTTACCTTTCGTGAGATTGCGGAACGCCCGAACCAACACTTCAGAAGCCACCAAGAGATAAGCACCCATCAAGATGAAGGTCATTGCCCATGGAGGTAAATTAGTCCATAAAGCAGCAATCAAGGTTAGAAGAGACGCCAAAAGGACAAGCCCAAGTTCATTACCATGCGAAAAAAGGAACTTGAACTTTTGCTTAAGCAAAGAGCGTTCTTTCTTGTTCAGTTGCAGAGAAGCATGGGGTTCTGCTTGCGCAATGGCTTGTTGAACTCGTGAGAATACAAGCGAAGACTCCATAGAATCTTGTGTTTCATAAACAACGGTCTTATTCAAAAAGTTGACTTCAGCGTGGACAATTTCAGGAAGCTGCTGGATGGCTTGTTCGACTCGGAGCGCACAATGAGCACAATCCAATCCCTCAATGGGGTAACGATGTTGTTGCATAGCCGTTCCTCATTTCTTTTCTCGGGCATGTTCCATCCCTTGGTCAAGAATAGTCGCAACATGATCATCGGCGAGGGCATAAAAGATAGTGGTCCCTTGGCGGCGTGTACGCACCAGTCGAGCTTGGCGTAACAAGCGCAATTGATGAGAGATCGCCGATTGGCTGACACCTGTAATGGCTACAAGATCCCCTACACATAATTCTTGTTGGGCGAGCGTCATCAGTAGATGCACTCGTGTGGGATCTCCAAACATTTTAAACAAGCGTGCGACTTCCTCACATAGCAAGTCATTCGGTTGGTTGGTATCCATCCTCATCACCTCTAATATGATTATATGCTCATATATTCATAAAATCAATAAAAAGAAAGAGAGTTGAACCTCTCTTCCCATTATTTCTCTTTCTTACTGTTTTTAGTCATTGGTGGTGGAACGGCAAATGCCAACAATAATCGCTCCGATAATATCTTCTTGATGGCCGCTTCTAAAGCAAGTTGACGAGCAAGCATTAACGAAGCAGCAGCATCCATCCCTTGCAGCCGTTCTTGCAAGGAGGAAATCTCATCTTGAACACTCCCCGCCAAAGTCTTAGCAAAATCATCGTGTCGGGATTGAGGCGCTGCAATGGAGGCCATTGCTGTAAACATATGGCCAATATCTTCAATGGATAAAATGGTTTTTAATGCTGCAATTTGCATCAATCCACTGAGTTGTTCCTTGTTATATTTTTTATTGTTTGGGCGTGTCAAAAGATGTTTTTTCACATAATTATTAATCATGGCTGGTGACATCCAGCGTTTGATTTCTTCCTCGTTCAAGTATGCAAACTGGGTGCGAAAATAGATCATGATTTGATCCATGTATAAATCAAGTTCGGGTAAGTCTTCCCATAAGGGCAATTCGAACTGCTTGGCAAGTTCCAACCATGTGCGAAAATTCTCTGCTTGGTCCATTGTTTCTCACGCCTTTCGAAGTAATTATACCTAAACCGTCCCAAAGACGCAATTAGAAATTAGTTGACAAAATACACAATATCACTTAACATAGTTTTATAGACTAGATGTGAAAGAGGGTTATAACAGATGAATACGAAAACATCCTTACTCATTCTTGGAGACTCCCTTCTCAAAGGTGTCTTCTATGATGATACCATTCAACGACACCGTGTGGATCCTTCCGGTTGCCTTTCCACACTCTATGCATCCTATGGATCACGTATTCATAATGCCTCTCGTTTTGGCTTAACGACCACAGCGGCAATGCCGCGTTTGTTGCGTCTATTGGATGAATATCCGGATGCGAAAACAGTCCTCATTGAACTCGGTGGCAATGATTGTGATTATGATTGGCCTGCCATTGCGCTCGACCCTCAAGGAACGCATTTTTGTCATACTCCTTTACAAGGATATTGCTTGAATCTTGAAAAAATGGTAAGGTTGTGTCAAGAGCGAGGGAGAACCCCTGTGCTCGCAACGCTTCCGCCCATTGATGCGGAACGTTTCTTTCTCTGGGTTGCTAAAACCCCAAGCGATCAAGCGGCCATTATGGTTTGGTTACACGAACGTGAAGTCATTGAACGCCATCAAGCACAGTATGATGAAGCGATTCGCACCGTAGCTGCTCGCCTTGAATGCCCCCTCTTAGACTTACGCACACCCCTTTTAGCGCTTCCCTATTGGCGTACCCTCCTTTGCAGCGATGGTATTCATCTTCGCGAAGAAGGTCAAGCCGTTGTATGTGCGGAAGTCCAATCCTTTCTTCAACATCATCATGCATTAGGAGGAACCCCCACAT
>JBAYCP010000132.1:0-3322 GCA_041668665.1 Bacilli bacterium
CTTGCTCGGTTCTTGCTTAGCTTGTTCGGCTTCTTCCAAAGCCCGCAACTCATCCTCAGTATATACCGGCATGTAATTGGGCCGTTCTTTCTTCTCTTCTTGAACGTCTTTACGTTCCACACGTGGCGCTCTGGGCGCAGGACGCGGGGCGGAACGTTTGGGCTTTTCGGGAACGGATTCCACTTTGTTTTCCCATGGTAAGACAAGCTCTTTTTCGGATTCTTTCGGTGCAACCACAGGAGGAGTCACTACAGGAATCACAGGTTCTACCACTGGAGTTGGTTCCACACTTGGCGTCACCACAGGGGCAACAACTTCTGGAACTACCACTGGGGCTTCGACTGGTTCAGCGATACCTTCGCTCACTGTCACAGACGTAACCGTTTCCACAACCGTCTCAGGTTCAACCGGTAAATCCAGTCGAGCAAGCGCCGCATAGGTTTGTTGAATCTCAGCCATGGTCTGGAAACGAACTTTTTCTTCCAAAGCACTATCAACGGTTTTAATATCAACTTTCCAGCCGGTCAATTTGACGGCTAAGCGGGCATTTTGACCTTTGCGTCCAATGGCAAGAGACAACTCTTCATTAGGAACAACTGCCACTGCACTTTTATTTTGAGGATCGATGGACATACCGTACACATGAGCCGGTTTCAAAGCTTCCGCAATGTAATATTCGGGTTCTTCATGATATTGAATCACATCAATTTTTTCATTGGCCAATTGACTGGTAATCTTTTGAATACGCATGCCTTTTTGTCCAATGCATGCACCAGTAGGATCTACATTAGGATCGCGACTGGACACAGCGACTTTGGCCCGTTCGCCTGGTTCACGGGCGATGGAGCGAATTTCAACCGTTCCGTCATACACTTCCATAATTTCATTTTCAAACAAGCGTTTGAGAAAGCCGGGTTCGGTCCGAGAGACGACTACTTGAGCGCCTTGAGAACTCTTGTCCACTTCCAGTACGTAGACTTTCAATGGTTGCCCTTCATAATACGTCTCGTTAGGAATTTGATTGGATGATGGTAATAATGCATTGGTTTTTCCAATGTTAATTAAGGTATAACGATCTTCGACGCGATCCACAGTCCCAACAATGATCTCATCTTTTTTATTGATGTACTCATCATAGATGACTTGCTTTTCTGCTTCCCGAATTTTTTGACGCAAAATCTGCTTTACATGTAAAACTGCCATGCGTTCAAATCCTTCTGTCGAAACAGGGATTTCATACATAGCACCTACTTCAGCATCGGGCATGGTTTGTTTGGCATCTTCCAGTGCAATTTCCAAAAAGTCATCTTGCACTTCAGCAACAATGGTTTTTTGGTTGTAAACTTGCACAATTCCTTTGCCGGGATCGATATCTACCCGTACCAAGGCATCCTTACCATTTTCCTTTTGATAGGCATTGATTAGCGCTTGCTTCAGCGCCTCGATGGCAATGTCTTGAGGAATGTTCTTGTCTGCTTCCAGCGCTTGCAGCGCCTTCACAAAATCTTTGGCATTAATCATGGGTGCGAAATCCTCCTAAATATGAACCGTAGTCATCGCTTCAGCAATGTTGTCGTAACGGATCTCTACGGTGAAGACCCGTGTTTTAATCTTGTATTGTAAGACAATATGTTCGGATTCTACCGCAAGCAAGATGCCAACAAGTTCATTGTATCCCGCCACCGGTTCATGAACAATGATCAGCACATCTCGACCGATAGCTTTACGATATTGGTCTTCGGTCTCAAGCGGGCGTTCCGCTCCTGGGGATGCTACTTCCAAAACATACTCTCCAGGCAAGGGATCATTGTGATCGAGTTCCTTGCTCACATCTTCGGATACAGCTACACACAAGTCGAGGTCAATGGCCTGACCATCGTAGCGGTCAATTAAGACCCGTAAGAACCATTCGTTGCTTTCTTGTTCATAGCGTAAATCAAAGAGTTCCACTTGGTGCTTTTCCAAGATGGGTTGGAGTCTGTTTTTAATGGTTTCGAGCATACTTTCGCTCATACAATCCCCTCTTTCAAAACGAAGAGTGGGAACTCTCCCACTCGTGCGTGCTATCTATGCGAATACAATAGCATAATTCGGAATGGTTTTCAAGTGCTTTGTCTTTGGCATTGTTCCTCGATAAAAGCGCTCTCATTTTCTAGGAAATTCGTTGTTTTGTCTATCTTTCAAATCCGAATATGTTATAATTATTCAGTGAAAGAGGGGATTTCCATGAACCAAGAACGCATTCAAAAAATAAGTGCTACACTCAATCTACCACTCAAGGGGGTTCAAGCAGCACTTGGGTTGCTCGACGAAGGAGCAACCATTCCATTCATTGCGCGGTATCGTAAGGAAGTTACCCTGAATTTAGACGAAGAACAATTGCGTGCTGTTCAAACCATGTACGAGTACGAAACTAATCTTTTCAACCGTAAAGAGGAAGTTCTTCGTCTCATCGAAGAAAAAGGAAAACTAACGCCTGAACTTGCCGAAGCCATTCAACAGGCTACTCAACTGAAAGAGGTCGATGATCTCTATTTGCCCTATCGGGAAAAGAAAAAAACCCGTGCAACCATTGCTCAGGCCAAAGGGTTGGAATCATTGGCGGACTGGTTGTTGGAAGGTCACGAAGAACCCGTTGAATCGATGGCGATCCAGTATATCAATGATCAAGTCGCTTCAATCGAAGAAGCCTTGCTGGGCGCCCAAGATATTCTCGCCGAGCGCATCGCTGAGACCATTGACTATCGACGCTTTTGTCATGACTATTATTGGCGCAATGGTCTTCTTCAAACCGAACTCAAGAAAGATGCCGTGGATGAACGCCGTGTCTATGAAATCTACTATCAGTACCATGAACCCATTCGCACACTGGCCAATCATCGAGTTCTTGCCATCGATCGCGGCGAAAAAGCCGATATCTTGCGGGTTAGTTTCGTTGCTAAAGATGAAGAAGTCATTTTCTACATTCGTCGCAAAGTCATCCGTAAGAATGGCATTCCCGCCAATGCGATCCTCATTGCAGCCATTGAAGACGGTTACAAACGATTACTATCCCCTGCCATCGTTCGCGAACTGCGAAACGAGCTCAAAGAACGTGCCGAAACCCAAGCCATTGATCTCTTTACACGCAATCTTGAACAATTGCTCTATACTCCACCCTTAAAAAATCGAACCTTACTCGGCGTCGATCCCGCCTTCCGTACTGGATGCAAACTAGCGGTGCTTTCACCGAGTGGAGATTTGGTGGATCATGATGTAATGTATCCCCATGAAAAATATAAGGGTGAACAAGTTCCCACATGGCGTCGTGAAGAAGCCAAGA
>JBAYCP010000133.1:0-3303 GCA_041668665.1 Bacilli bacterium
AGTCAGTGGAATGGTCTTACAATATGGAGCCTATTTCTGCCCTAAAGAATCTAGTATTAAGAAGCTAATCGATTGGCTGCTTACTATGCAAAAAGAGGATGGACGGTATGAATGGGAATATGATTCTCCTAATTCTGCTCCTCATACCACTCTTTGTGTCCTTGAAGGACTCCGTGAATGTGTCTTACAAGGAATCCATCATCGAGTGGAGGAGATTCTTGCAGTGGAGAAGAAAGGAATTGATTATCTTTATAACCATCATTTCTTTCTGGATTATCCGGATCGTCGCTATCATCAAGCGACCTTCCCATATCGCTATCGATACAATGTGTTAAGGGGACTCGAGTACTTACAATCTGCCCATGAGCCCTATGACCGTCGAATGGAAGAAGCTTTGCAGTGGTTACGACACAAGCAGCTAGAAGATGGAAGATGGAAACTTGATGCCATGCATCAAGGGAACCTTCATTTTGAACAAGAGAAGGTACGACAACCCAGTCGCATCATCACCCTCAAAGCAAAGTTGATTGTAGGTCACTTTCTCTCACAAGAGATCTTGCATTCTCCACAATAGAAGATGAATAATAGATGGTATCCAATCATGATGGAAAGAAGGAAATCAATGCTATGAATGCGAATCCAATGAAACGGAATGCCTTCATCTTTCTCTTATTACTAGGATTCATTAGTTTGCTCTCCGATTTTACTCATGAAGGGGCTCGAAGCATTTATGGCCCCTTTTTAGGATTACTAGGAGCTTCCGCTCTCGTCATCTCCTTTACTTCAGGACTTGGAGAGTTTATTGGTCAAGCCCTACGCATTGTCACTGGTTATATTGCCGACCGTACCAAGAAGTATTGGGTGATGATGTTCATTGGATATAGTCTAAATTTATTAGTCATTCCATTATTAATGTTTGTGGATGCCTCGATATGGCAGGTTGCCATTCTCTTAATCCTCCTAGAACGAGTTGGGAAAGGTATTCGAGCTCCTGCCAAAAGTGCGCTCACTTCGTTTACCGCCACCCATTTTGGTGCTGGAAAGTCCTTCGCTATCCAGGAAGCCTTGGATCAGTTTGGAGCGTTCCTTGGACCTCTCTTTGTGTTTCTCGTCTTAAATCTAAACAAAGGGTCCGATTTACAAGGCTACCAACTTGCCTTTGGATTATTGGGCATCTTTGCTATCATGACCTTAGTCATCTTGACAATCGCAAAAATCAAATATCCCCATCCTGATGAATTAGAAGGGCCAACCAAGACAAAAGGATTACGAGGAAATCGTGCCTTCTTCCTTTATATGATTGCCATTGTCTTTATTGCGATGGGTTTTATTGACTATCCTGTCTTAGCCTTCCATATTGGGATTGCTACTCCCATTGATGTCATCTATGTACCACTTCTTTATTCCTTGGCCATGGGCATTGATGCCCTGGCGGCGTTATCATTTGGTCATTTGTTTGACAAAAAAGGAATCATTGCCTTAATCCTCTCAGTAGCGATTTCCATTGGAATCGCTCCCATCTTCTTTTTGGTGGATGGAACACTAGGAATCATACTAGGGATCATCCTTTGGGGCATTGGCATGGGGGCTCAAGAATCCATCTTGAAGGCAGTCATTGCTATGATGGTCAGCAAAGAAAAACGAGCCACCGCCTATGGAGTCTTCTATACCGTCTTTGGCTCCGCGTGGGCACTAGGTTCATTATTGATTGGAGTTCTCTATGAAGTGAATCTTCTTTATGTGGTCGTGTTTTCGATGGCTATGGAACTTGTTGCACTGATCACCCTATTGATTTATCGGAATCGATTGCTCCTCCAACCAAATGATTAAACAAACAGAGTAGCGATTAGCCTTCGTCATTGACATCCTTTGCCTGCTTCTTTACAATAGAGGTATACATAGATAAACTTCTATGTATATCGTATAAAGAGAGGGCTTTATGGTATGAAAATAGGGAAGTTTGAAAAATACTTAACCGTTTTTGTTTTATTATGCATGGCGATCGGGGTCATGATTGGAACATGGCTTCCCGAAGTACCCTCCTTTTTGAATGAGTTGGAGATTGCTAGTGTGAATATCCCCATTGGTCTTTTAATTTGGACGATGATTTATCCCATGATGCTAAAGATTGATTTTACTTCCATTAAGAGAGTAGGAAAGAATCCAAAAGGCCTCTATATCACGTGGATCACCAACTGGTTGATTAAGCCTTTCACGATGTTTGGAATTGCCTACTTTTTCTTCTTTGTCGTTTTTCGATCATGGATTCCTCTTGATTTAGCGAATGATTACTTGGCTGGCGCAGTGTTATTAGGGGCAGCTCCATGTACCGCAATGGTGTTTGTATGGAGTGGACTCACCAAAGGAAATCCTGCCTATACCTTGGTGCAAGTAGCTACCAATGATTTGATCATCTTAGTGCTCTTTGCTCCTATTGTTGGCTTGTTGCTTGGGGTCACCGGGATTCAGGTCCCTTGGTTGACTTTATTCCTTTCGGTCTTTCTCTTTGTTGTGATACCTCTTATATCTGCTTCATTAACACGTTCCCTCGTTATCCGAAAACATGGTATCGAATATTTCAATCATACCTTCCTTGGGAAGTTTAGTAAGGTGACCATCAGTGGACTATTATTAACCTTGATCCTTATCTTCTCCATGCAAAGCAAGCTCATTGTGGAGAATCCCTTTCACATTGTCTTAATCTCGATTCCTTTGATTCTCCAAACCTTTCTCATTTTCTTCCTTGCCTATCTAGCGGCACGTCTCTTGCGTTTACCTCATGACATTGCCGCTCCTGCTGGCATGATTGGAGCTTCGAACTTTTTTGAATTGGCGGTTGCTGTTGCGATTGCCTTGTTTCCTTTGAATCCGGGGGTTGCTTTAGCAACCATGGTAGGAGTGTTGGTGGAGGTGCCTGTCATGTTAGTATTGGTAAAGATTGCTAATCGTACCACCCATTGGTTTTCAAAAGAATCCAATTGAACCATTAAAAATAGTTTGATATCAAACAATAAAATGGGATTTCTTGTTGAGAGAATCCCTTTTTTTGCGTTATAATGGAACAAGCAATGCAAGGAGGAAATCGAATGATTAAAAAGATATCCATTCTAATCATTATTCTCCTTGTCCTACTCCTAGGATTAGTGGTGACTCAACTTCTCCTCATGAAGGATTATCGTTCCTTGTATCTTTTCTCATATGCAAATCTTGAACTCATGGGGATCTTCTTAATGGTGATTGGCGTACTCTCGGCATGTTTGGGATTGTTTCCTCTTTTTGATAAGGGTACAAAGAAGAAATGGC
>JBAYCP010000134.1:0-3227 GCA_041668665.1 Bacilli bacterium
ATGAAATACCTTTGCTAATTGCCACCATAATAGGATCACTTCTTTTGGGACGTTTGTTTGTCTGGGTGCTTCTTCATGTGCGTGATTGGCAAGCGACCCATTGGAGTCAACGGAATCGCTTGATTGCGCTGCTGGCGATATTCACTATAAGTGGGTTTATCGCTCTTTATGTTCCTGCCATTGGAGGAAGTGGGGGATCGATAGGGATTCTCCTTGAAGACATGCCTAGCCTAGGAATTCTCATCGTGTTCTTGATGGTTCGCTTTGTCATGATTGTGTTTACAGCGAATAGTGGTGCAGCAGGTGGCCTCGTATTCCCCATTTTTTCACTTGGATTGTTCTATGGATTAGTATTGCTCGAAATGAGTATGGGATGGTTTGGCTATGGGGGAGAGCAAGCATCCATGATCCTGTTGTTATCAATGGTGGGGATCTATGCCGTAGTCACAAAAACTCCATGGACCGCTGCCGCCTTAGCCATCACTTTTGTTCCTACTTGGTATGCCATTTTGCCCATCCTTTTTGTGATAATTTTAATCGCTTTCTTGGATCGAAAAACGCATACTCGTTGTCTTTACGATGAATTAAAGGCAAGAATGTCTTTGCAATAAAGTGGAAATCCTCTTGATAAATAAGGATAATTGTATTGTTAAGACTGGAAAATAAAAAAATGGAAAAATATTAGCACTCATTACTTGACATTGCCAAGATTTTGATTATAATAGAGTTAGCACAGGATAAAACCGAGTGCTAATTACACATCAAATGAAAGGAGTGTACGAACATGATGAGCATTATTCGAAAGGACAACACCAACTATGGATTGGGGCTGTTCGATGACTGGTTCCGCGATTTCTTCCCGATGTCAGTGACTCGCGAATCCAAGTTTTGGATGCGTACGGACATCCGCGAAGAAGACAATCAATATGTCTTGGATATGGACGTACCCGGGTTCCGCAAGGAAGATATTAAAATCAGCATCGAAAATGGATACCTGACCGTCGAAGCCACCCAAGAACAATCCACAGAGGACCAAGAAAAAGAAGGAAATTACCTTCGCCGGGAACGGGTCTATGGTCAATGCACCCGCAGTTTCTATGTGGGAGAGAACCTTCGGATGGAAAACATCAAGGCCAACTATAACAATGGAACCTTGAGCATCCAAATTCCAAAGAAACGCGAAGAAGAAGTCAAAAAGTATATTACAATTGAATAACAATGAAGAGGATCAAGGAGTGAACCGCACGATGTTAAAACCATTGCATGACAATGTCGTCTTAAAAAAAGAAAAAGCTGAGAAAAAAACCGCTAGTGGGATCATCCTCACGGGTGATGTGAAAGAACAACCAAGCTTTGCAACCGTACTTGCTGTTGGCGAAGGCCAAATGATTGATGGCAAGCGTGTTGCGCCAACGGTTCAAGTTGGAGACAAAGTGGTGTTTAAAAAATACAGCACCACCGAATTTAAATTTGAAGAGGAAGAATATCTCCTGATTGCCGAAAAAGATATTCTTGCGATTGTTGAATAAGGAGGAAGAGAACCATGAGTAAAGCGATTCGTTTTTCCAAAGAAGCGCGTGACGCTATGTTGCGCGGAGTCGACACCTTGGCCGATGCCGTCAAAATTACATTAGGTCCCAAGGGTCGAAATGTTGTCCTAGATAAAGGATATGGTTCGCCCCTTATTACAAATGATGGTGTGACCATCGCTCGTGAGATTGAATTAAAAGATGAATTTGAAAACATGGGTGCGAAACTCATTTATGAAGTTGCCAACAAAACCAATGAGGTTGCCGGCGATGGGACAACCACTGCGTGCGTGCTGACGCAAGCCATGATCCATAAAGGCCTTGGTGCCATTGAAAAAGGGGCCAACCCTGTCTTGATGCGCGAAGGAATCGAATTAGCAAGCCGCGAAGTCGCTAAAAAGATTTTAGAAAAAACACACAAAATCGAAACCAATGCCGACATTGCCAGTGTGGCTACGATTTCAAGTGGTAGCACCGAAATTGGGAAAATCATTGCCGAAGCAATGGAAAAAGTTGGCAAAGATGGTGTGATTAGTGTCGATGAATCCAAAGGATTTGAAACCACTTTAGAAGTTGTCGAAGGGCTTCAATATGATAAAGGATACATTTCCCCCTACATGGTGTCAGACCGCGAGAAAATGGAAATTGTCTTAGAGAATGCCTATGTGTTGGTAACCGATCAAAAGATTTCAACCATTAAAGATATTCTGCCTATTTTGGAGAAAGTCGTTCAATCCAGTAAGCCTTTGTTGATTGTTGCAGAGGACATTGAAAATGAAGTTTTGAGTACCTTGATTGTGAACAAGTTACGGGGTACGTTCAATGTAGTGGCCACGAAGGCCCCTGGCTTTGGTGATAATCAAAAAGAACAGTTAGGCGATATTGCGATTATGACAGGGGCAACCTTGTATGCGAAAGACTTGAATATGGAGTTGAAGGATCTCAAAATCAATGACTTAGGCTCGGCGAAAAAAGTCATTATCGGTAAAGATACGACCACCCTCATTGATGGCGAAGGGGATTATGATTCCTTGCAAAACCGTATCAGTGAAATTCGTTCGCAGGTGGAAAAAGCCACCAGCGACTATGATAAAAAGCGTTACTCCGAACGGTTGGCTAAGCTCACCAATGGTGTTGCCATTGTAAAGGTCGGTGCCACCACCGAAACGGAACTTAAAGAGAAAAAATTACGTATTGAAGATGCACTGAACGCCACGAAAGCGGCGGTTGCAGAAGGGATTGTTATTGGCGGTGGAGCCGTTTTGGTTGAAATCTACAATACCATCCGTCCTCAATTAAAATCTGAAGTTGTGGATGTTCAAAAAGGCATCAACGTGGTGCTCGAATCCTTAACTTCGCCTCTTTTCCAGATTGCGGAAAACTCTGGATTTGATGGATTGGAAATAGTGGAACAACAAAAACTAGCCAAAACCAACATGGGCTTTGATGCCAAGAGTGGTCAATGGGTAGATATGTTTAAAGCCGGTATTGTTGATCCTACCATGGTGACCAAGAGTGCTGTGCTGAACTCTGCTTCCATATCCGCCTTGTTTATCACCACTGAAGTGGCGGTTGCAAGCATCAAAGACGAAAAAGAACCTCCGATGCCTCAAGGCATGTACTAGTTAAAAGTAAAAGGATTGGAACAATGGTTCCAATCCTTTTTATGTGGTGGGTGTATGAAGGCGACGTTTCCAA
>JBAYCP010000135.1:0-3167 GCA_041668665.1 Bacilli bacterium
AAACATGGGGGGCTCCTTTCAAAAGAGACATTGATGCTCATTGTATGCTACCCTGAAAACATTGGACAGATTCTTTCTATTAGCGCAGAATTATTATAGAAAGAAAAGCAAGGTACTCTTATTTTATGCTATTTGATAGGAAAAATAAATAAGAAGAATTTCAAACCCCCATTTCTATGAAAAAACAAGTATAATATCATTACGAGGTGATTGTCATGAAAAAACGGAGTATTGTTTCTTTTTTCATATTAATATTTGGGTTTGTGGCCCTTTCCTTATGGCTTTATACCGTGGTTGTTAAGGTTGGAGCAGATTTACGCCCCACCAGTCCTTATCTGGAATATGGATATTATGGGGTTGTTATAATCTTCTTTTTCTTTTTTCTCATTCGCCCCTTCTTTCTTGTTCTTTTTTCTCCCTCCTTTCAATTGCAACCATTGAAGAAAGTCAAAAAGGAAGAAATTGTTGGTGTGAAAGAAGAAAACTATCAAAACATGCGAAAAATGAGTCAAAGACTTATTCGAAAGAAACTCGTAAAACCCGAGCATATCGAAGCTTTAAATCTTCAATTACATCAACCATCTTCTGATTTTGAAACTCGTTATCAAGCAATGCAAGATGCCATTCGAAATGCTCTGGATGAAGATTTGAAGAAAGATATTCGTAAAATTATCATTACTGCAGCTCGTGATACGTTGTATTTGACCTCGCTTTCGCAGAATAAGTTTGTCGACGTATTAGTTGTAATCGTCAATAATTTCAGACTTACAAAGAAGATTGTCGTGCGATGTGGGTTTCGACCAAGTTATTTCAAATTGGTGCGGTTTTATATCAATGTCGCTATCTCATCACTTATTGCCGATGGAGCTCAAAGCATCGATTTAGGAAGTTTACTTGGCTCAAGCATCAAAGGGATTACGAAACCAATTTTAGGCTCTCTACTGGATGGTACGGTAAATGCCTTCTTCATGCTTCGCACAGGATTCCTTGTTCGAAACTTTATCTTTGAAGATCATCGAACTGAAGCAAAAGAAATTGATCTTACACGTTCCGCTTTAATGGAAGCTACTGCTGCAGTTCCAGAATTAACAATTTCAACCGTAATTCAACCAATTGTCGATGTGTTAAAAGGCACTATCATTACACCAACACGTGATATTTTCAAAAAATTATTCCATGATGAAGGACTGGAACCAAGTGAAGACTAGACAATAGAAGGTAATTGCATAATTTGCGTTGAATTGGGGAATATAGGAAAAAGGGTTTTCTTTTCCTCAAGAACATATTATACTTTCTTTCATACCAACAACCATTAATGGCTCGAAGAAGTGGAGGCACCCTCATGAGAAAAGTCGCAATTCTTGCCGATAGCACGTGTGATTTGCCCCGTGAAGTTGTACGCGCAAGAAATATTCATATCATCCCTCTTTATGTAAGCTTTGATAAAGAAGTTTTTCGTGATGGAGAAGATATTACTCCCGAAGAGATGTATCAAAAAGTAGAAGAACTTGGTTATTTACCGAAGACATCATGTGCCTCTCCCGAAGATTTTCGGATGGCTTTTCAACAGTATATTGACCAAGATATGGATTTGATTTTTATTGGTATTAGTTCGCAATTATCGGCAACTGTTCAAAATGCTCATCTCATCGCGAGCGAATATCCAGAAGGTAGGATTCAAATTATCGATGGAAAGAATTTGTCCACCGGAACAGGTTTACTTGTTCTCAAAGCTTGTCGCTTTCGTGATGAAGGTATGACAGCCTCCGAAATTGTTAAGCAAGTAACTACTTTAATTCCTTATGTACGCTCTCAATTTGTGTTGCAAACCTTAGACTATTTGCACAAAGGTGGACGTTGCTCAGGTATTACTCGTTTTGTCGGTAGTTTACTTCGTATCTGCCCAAACATTAAAGTAGTGGATGGGGGAATGGTGGTTGCTCGAAAACCTCGCGGGAAAAAAATTGGTCTCAATCTTATGGTGGACGATGTGCTGGAATCTTTGCCTCATATTGATCGGGATACCATTATGTTAACGCATACGGTTGCCCGAAGCGATTACGAGTACATTTATAACCGATTGCGTACCGAAACTGACTTGCCATCATCCATCCTGATGGAGTCCCATGCGGGTTGTGTAATCGCAAGCCATTGTGGCCCAGGTTGTATTGGCATTTTGTATATTGAATACCCAGTCAAGGAGTAAGATATGAATTCAAGAATTTTATTATTACAGGAAAAGATGCGTCAAAACGAGGTCGCACATATTTTAGTTTGGGAAGCTTCATCCATTCGTTATCTTGTCGGGCAGCAAATTACACCTTCACTATGGCCGTCGGGATTGCTTGTTCCTGCACAGGGAAAACCCAAGTGGTTTAAATTTACGATTTATCGTACCATCCCAAGTGATGATTTTGATGCCATCGATTATCACCAAAACGCTAATCCATTTGAATGGATTGCAAAATCGCTATCACCTGGCGCGTTATTTGTCGATAAGCGATGGTCCTATGGATGGATTGAGTCTCTTCGCTCCATACTCCCACCAGGGGTCACTCTTGGTATTGATTCTTTCGTGGACGATCTTCGCTCTCAAAAAGACGAAGAAGAGCAACGGCGTTTGCGAGAAGCCTCTCGCATTGCGGATGTGGCAATGTTGGCCATTCGACCTTTTCTAAAGATAGGAATATCTGAACGTGAAATTGCCCAAAAAATTGAAGCATTTCTTCTTGCGGAAGGCGCTGATAAAGTTTCCTTCTCACCGATTGTTTCTTTTGGTAAGAATACATCCTATAACCGAATGACAGGAAGTAAATTGTTGGAAGATGGCGATAATGTTATTCTTGATTTTGGTGCAAAATATCAAGGGTATTGCTCAGATATCACAAGGTTTTTTTGCTTCCGGAGTCACAAGAAAGCTCAAGAACTATATAATGTTGTTTTACAGGCCCATGGGGCTGCTTTGGCAACAATCCGTCCTGGAGTGCGGTTTTCTCAAGTGCATGCAGCCGCTCGTCAAGTGATTGAGCAAGCAGGGTATGGGGAACACTCCTTTTATCCGACAGGGCACGGAGTAGGAATTGGGATTCATGAATTATTTTATGTTGCATCAACCAACGATGCGCCACTTCTACCTGGGATGTGCTTTTCCATTGAACCAGGTATTT
>JBAYCP010000136.1:0-3164 GCA_041668665.1 Bacilli bacterium
CGCATTTTCCAAGGTACGGGCGCTGAAGGTAAGGGTGGATAAAAACCGATAAGGCGGATATTTCCCCTCATAACGATATTTCATCTCAGCCACATAAAAACCGGGATAATCGTGATGAGAAGCATACTGAATGGCATAATGAGTGGGGTTAAAACTTTGAATAATTGCCCGTCCCGCTTGATCGCCACGGCCACTTCGCCCAGCCACTTGGGTGAGCAACTGGAACGTCGTTTCACTGCCTCGATAGTTTCCACTAAAAAGACCTGTATCCGCATGCAAGACACCGACCAAAGTGACTCGAGGATAATCCAATCCTTTCGCAATCATTTGAGTTCCTAACAAAACATCAAATTCATGGCGTTCAAAGGCATCGAGAATCATTTGGTGGCCCGCCCGTTGACGCACGGAATCGAGATCCATCCGTACCACTCGTGCTTCAGGCAACAATTTTCGTACTTCTTCTTCCAATTTTTGAGTCCCGATTCCAACCCGTGCGAAATAGGTTCCTTGGCAAGAAGGACAACGCGTGGGGTAAGGTTCTTCATGGCCACAATAATGACATTTCAATCGTTGAACATCACGATGATACGTCAAGGAGACATCACAGTCGGGGCAACGAAAGACATGCTGACAGGTACGGCATTGAACAAAAGGAGTATATCCTCGACGATTCAACAACAAGATTGCTTGTTCTTTTTTAGCAACGGTTTCGCGTAGAGCTTGTTGCAACTCACGAGAAAAAACCGAATAATTTCCTTGACGAGATTCTTGGGCCATGTCCACAATGCGACAACTTGGCATCTCTTGCAATCCAATGCGATGGGGTAAGTATACCATCCCATAGACCCCCTTCAACGCTCGCGCTTTGGACTCTAAGCTTGGCGTTGCGCTCCCCAACACCACCCGAGCGTGGTGATGGTTGGCGCGCTCCAACGCAACATCTCTTGCATGATATCGGGGGGTTGAATCTTGCTTATACGAATCACTATGCTCTTCATCCAAAACGATCAGTCCGATATTGGCAAGAGGAGCAAACACCGCACTGCGAGCACCGATGACAACCCGGACTTCATTTTTTGAAATTCTACGGTATTCATCGTACTTTTCTCCATCACCAAGGGCACTATGTAAAATAGCAACGCCCACATCCATTCGCTCTTTAAATCGTCGCACCATTTGTGGAGTGAGCGAAATTTCTGGCACTAAAATCAATACGTTCTTCCCTTGCTTCAAGGTCTCTAACGCAAGATGAATATAAATCTCGGTTTTGCCACTTCCCGTGACGCCTTCGAGCAAGATTGTCGTTTGAGGGGCGCTACGAATCGCAAGCAAGGCTGCTTGTTGATCCTTTGTCAATACGGGTCCTAGACGAGGGGTAATCGTTTCTCGAAAGGGGTTCCGATACACTTCCACTTTGATTGCTTCAAGACAACCTTTGTCACGGAGTGTTTTGAGAATGGAGGGAGAAATAAGACAATCTTTTTTTAAAACTTGTCCTTGCTCACAAAGTTGTTGGTAGGCTTCAAGTTGTTTTTGGGTAAGGCTGATATGCAGGGGAAGTGGTTCAATCGCTCGAATATGCGTCACCGTTTTGATGGTGCGTTTCGCCCCTGACGTCGGTTTCAAGGCAGGCGGTAACATGGCTTGGTAACAGGCGACCAAAGGTGATACACTGCGATAAGCAAGCCATGAAGCCAAGGCATCCAATTCGGGCGTAAACAATGGCGTCTCATCCATGGGCGCCAATAAGGGTTTAAGTTCAAAGCCATGCTCTTGTTGATACTCCTCAAGTGATTGGGGAGATTCGAAAACTTCAAGAACATACCCGACTATATTTTGTTGATGAAACTGAATGTAGACCCGAATGCCTGACATGACTTTCATGCCATTGGGGATATAATAATCAAAAGGAAGATCCAAATGATTGATGGGATGCTCGATGACAACTTTCGCAATACGCATGGACTCCCTCCGTTCTTGTTCTCTATTACTTTACCATACTCCTTGCCAAAACAACAAAAAAATAGCACAATGCTATTTCTTTTTGTCTTGATATTGTTGGATAATTGCAGCGATTTCATCGGCCGCACGTTCGACCGTATTATTGATGACAACATGGTGATATTGGGCAACCAATCCCATTTCCGTTCTTGCTTTGGCCAATCGTTGTTGAATGACTTCTTCTCGTTCACTCTTCCGCAAGCGAATGCGGGTTTCAAGTTCCTCGAAACTTGGCGGAACAAGAAAGATGGTGATGGCGTCCGTGCATTTCTTCATCACTTGTTTGGCACCTTCGACTTCGATTTCCAATAACACATTAAATCCTTGGTTCCGGAGACGCTCCACATAAGCAGAAGGAGTTCCATAATAATTGCCAACAAAACAAGCATGTTCCAACAATTCATCGTGGGCAATCGCATCTAAAAAACGCGATTCACTGACAAAGAAATAATCCACTCCATCGATTTCACCTTCCCGAGGCTTACGGGTAGTCATTGAAATCGAATAGGCAAGTTTTAATTCATCGTGAAGAAATAAGGCTTTCCGCACGGTCCCTTTTCCGACGCCACTCGGACCGCTAAAGATAATTAATTGACCTTTTTCGGACATCGTGCTCACCGCCTTTGTTTTGTTTATTATATGCAAGCCCAACCAAAAAGTCAATTGACAAACCATTGTTTCGCCTAGGATTAAATATGTTATAATAAACGCGGTGATCTCCTTATGGGCTTTGATGGATTCTTTTTCTGGCGTAGCACTCAATTGCTACAAGAAACGCTCGAAGGCGCGACGATGAATCGCGTTTTTTTTGCTTCCGATCAAGAACTCGTCTTCTTGTTTTACCACAACCATCAAGTCCAGGCATGGGTCATCTCGTTACGAGGGCATCGTCCTTACTTCACGATTCAATCCCCTCCCCCGGAATTGCATACTCCTCCTTCCCATTTTCTCCAAGTGCTCCGCCATCATGTGGAGGGCAGTCAAATTAACGAAATTTCAGGTTGTGGAAGCGATCGAATTTTACGCATCGTCCTTTGTGCACACAATGAATTTGGTGCTGCCAAAAACTATCATCTTTATTTGGAATTAACCGGTAAAATAACCAATCTTGTTGTTACAAAATCCGACGATATCATTTTGGATGCTTGGCATCGTAGCGGCCC
>JBAYCP010000137.1:0-3152 GCA_041668665.1 Bacilli bacterium
AAATGAAGACCTTCGGCAGGGAGCGTTACACGGGGAAGACTTGGGGCAACGACATAATGACCCGATATTATTTTCTCTTGACGCATCGCTTCCACCGCATCCAGCAATTGATCGCAATGAGCAAGGAGCGCTTGTAACGAAGCATGATGACGCAACAAGGGAATACCTTCAGTCGTTGTCCCATTGGAACTAGGAACCACTTTTTGAAGATCTGATTTGAATTGGTCAATGCTTTGCCGAACATGATCGGCTTGTTGTTGCATCAGTTGCTGTTGGTCAAGAATATGCGCCGTGAAGGTCGGACTTTCAATTAAGACATGATCCGTAATGGTGGCGTCATTTTTTAAAAGGAGTTTCCGGTGGGCATCATCGTAATCCACCGCCCCATAGATCTGCCGAACCTCCTCGCGAGAAAGCGAAAGTTCCAAGCGGAAATTAAAGGCGGTCTTTTGAAACGATAAATCAAAGCGATGGGAAAAGATGGTATGCAAAGCCTGTAAAATATTACTTTTTCCACTGCCATTCTTGCCCAGTAATAAGACAAGGTTGTTACGAAATTCCAAGCGAATCGGAGTGCGTATGGATTTGTATTGATCCAAAACAATGGCTTCGAGTCTCATTGAATCTCCTCCTCCTTTCGAAAGACAAAGCGTGCTAGTAAATCCTGATAGCTTACGGCCAACGTGTAGGGTTGATGCAAGGCTTCTGCACGTGGTTTATGCTTATGGTTGAGCCACACCACCGGCATCCCCACAGCATTGGCGCCGACAACATCCGTATCAAACGTATCCCCCACATAGAGCATATCACTGGGGGCCAGTTGCGCACGGTGAATGGCAACATCAAAAAAGCGAGGATGGGGCTTTTTAAAAATATACTCACTGCTTGCAAGCACGAATTCGAACTTAAATTCCGGTAGAATTTTCGATAAAATGCGTTGCAAAGAACGAGAATGAAGCATGGTGTTGCTGAGCACTCCGTAACGAATGCCATGAGCATCCAAGGTTCGAAGTAAGTCTTGAATTCCCTCCAGCGGAGCAAGTTCATACCCATAATCAATGAAATGATCTTCCCATGTTTCAGGGGCTAAAGTCATGGTAATGTCTAATGCTTCATAGAGGTAGCGTTGAAAATCGTAATGATGGATTTCAATGTTTCCTTCTTTGCGTAAATCGCGCAACATCGAAACCGCTAGGTGATTCAGATCAGCAGCCGTTGCTCCTCGAGGATTGGCATCCGCCAACGTCAATAGGTGCGTATTGGCCCGTACCGCATCGAAGCGGTAGTACACCAAGGTATCCCAAAAATCAAACAAGACAAAGGGGGGCACTTCCAAAAGAACGTTTCCTCGTAACATCGATAAATGTTCTTCGGGGCAAAAGAATTCGCCTCGTCGATGCATAGCGACAATTTCATCCAACGAAGCATAACGAGCCGCATGAACTTCTTCGGGTTGCAAGGTCCAATCGGATTCTTTCACATCGATGGCAAACCGATAGATAAAAATATGTCGTCGTAAGGTAGGGTGATGGATGACGCGTTCTTCGCGTAGCAATTCCCCTTGTTCCGCTTGCAACGTGATGCCTAATTCCTCTTGAACTTCTCGAACAGCAGCATCCAGTGGCTGTTCATTATGCAACACTGCGCCCCCGGTAGAGGCCCATAGCAAAGGCAATTCTTTGGTCGATGCACGCTGTTGAATTAAATAATCACCATTGGGGCGCTGCAACCAAACATGCACGGCCTGGTGATAACAATGGGGTGGTAAGGCCGCCCCCCGCTCAATGGGCACGGGCAATTTGTTTCCTTGTTCATCATAGACATCCCATAATTCCATTCGAACTCCCTCGTTTCTATCGTTTTTACTATAGCACATTTTTGGCTCTTTGGACCGAAAAAAAAGGAAGCCCGGGTGGGACGGGCTTCCAAAGGGCAAAGATCGGTATCGGTCTTTATTCAACAAAATTGTTCGAATTTATTCCCCACGTTTGGCATTGGCGGCTGCTTCATGCAATTCAAGACGCGCTTGGTATTGAACTTCTAAAGCAACACGCGCTTGGGTGGAAAGGGTTTGATATTCTTGAACCATAGCTTGAATAGCGGTTTGCAATTCTTGATGCAAGGTTTCAATTTCAGCTTCCCATTCACTGGTATCAACCGCCGTTCCTGCCGCATTAATCAACGCTTGAATGGTGTTGACTGCCAATTGGTGGGCCGCTTGTAATGTTTCACGAGCGGCAAGCATTTCGGCTTGAAATTGAGCAGATAGACTAAGCCGTTGTTGGCGACGTTCTTGAACCTTAGCGAGTAAGGCTTCCGGAGACCATTCGGCCATGGTTTCTAGGCTTTCTTCGCCTTCCATGATCCATTGATCCTTCATCAAACGCCACTGCAACGGAGTCACATCATGCGCTTCCGCTTCAGTAATTTCGGCGGAGTCATACACCCGGGAGCGTACTTGAACACCTAAGGTCCGCGCACTCATCACTGTTTCAATTCGACTTTGAACTTGTTCCCGGACACTCGTTTCGATGTTGGTGCGGCTGCCCATCACATCAATTTCTACAACAGTTTCTGCCGCTTCGACATCAATGAAACCAAGATTCATGGCTTCATCAATCAGCATCTCCATGGCTTGATACATGGTTTTATTTTCCAGCTCTACATGCATCAAGACCATTTCGCCATCGCTATTATTAGCAAATGCAGATTGAATCATGTTCTGTTCATTCATTACAAACGCAACACTGGGGTTAATGTCGACGGTTACATAGGCCTCATAAGGAGCTGTGGTAGATGCACACGATGCAAGTCCCAGCGCCAAACTAGCCGCTACCGTCATCGAGAAAAGACGATTCATTTTCATTGGGAGGTCCTCCTTATGCAGAAAGTTTGAGACTTCCTTGCTACTCATACAACAAAATCAAGCATCGTTTTGTTGGAAAAGTCAGCAAAAAAGGACCCGAAGGTCCTGATTTTAGTCTTCAATCATTCGAATTCGTGCACAGAAATCACGGAAGGATGGATTAGCTTCAGCCAATAAAAACAGCTGACTGTACGCATAAACGGCTTCCATGGTGGTTGGAGAATGGGCACTGATTCCATCTTCGCCGGCAAGCCACGCAAGGAGGAGATCGTTACGAGTACGAAGG